>JAFAHT010000099.1 GCA_019237095.1 Planctomycetaceae bacterium | reverse complement strand
GCCCTTTGTCCCTGAACAGAAGAAAATAATTTGAATGATTGCTTTTGCACTGGTAGTCTAAACGTCGGATTCAGGTCAACCTGGGCGTGGTTACAGTGCTCGCCTTGTCATTGGCGTCGCCGCTGTAGACGATGGTGATCCCCTGCTGCGGCACCTTGTTGGCCTTGAGCCTCAACGTCGCCTCGCCGCCGCTGATGGCCGCCGTCCCGAGCGTTGTCACGTTCACATTCTTCTTGGTCGTCGTCACCACCTCGAACGTCACCTCGCCGATCGGTACGCCCCCGCCGGGGGCCAAGGGCTTGATCTCCGCGGTCAGGCGGACCGACATCAATTTCTTGTTCTTGAAAACCGAATTCTCGAGCACGACCACCTCGGTGCCGGTCTGGGCGACTGTCTCGGAGTACGGGGCCGACTGGACGCCGAGGAAGTCCGCGTCGCCGCTGTAGGTCGCGGTGATCGAATGGGAACCGAGGGATAGCGCCGAGGTGGTGAACGTCGCCGTGCCGGACCCATCGAGCGGGACCGTGGCCAGCCGAGTGGCGCCGTCGGCGAATGTGACCGTGCCGCCCGGCGTGCCGGCGCCGGCGCCCACCGTTGCCAGGAAACTGACGGGTTGTCCGTAGACGGCCGAGCCGCCCGACGAGGCCAGGCTGAGCTTCGCTGCGCCCCGCCCAATCGTGAAGCTGAGCGGCGTGGACAGGATGGCCGAGTAATCGACGTTGCCGGGGAAGGCGGCCACGACGGTGTAAGTCCCTGGGGCCGAGGGCGGCGTGAGACCCAGACTGGTGCCCGCGATCCCCGATCCGTCGTAGTAGGTCAGAGTCGGCGTGACGTTATCCAGGCTGGACGCGGGCGTACTATCGACGCCCGCGACGACGCCCGCGATCGTGGCGGAGGCCGGGAACGGGCTGCCATCGAAGCGGCCGCCGGCGTCGGCGACCTTGAGGATCGGCGTGGCCTTGAAGTGCTTTGGCCACGCACCCTCGTCCGGGATAAATCGGTGATTCAGGACATCGACCAGCGGGTTCCGCCCCGGCAGCGTGAGTCATCCAGGCACCAGGTCCTGGATGTCAGCCCAACTCGGGCAGTATTGTCGTTATCCCAGGTCGCTCCTCCCGCCCAAGTTCTGTGCGTGATTTGAGCGTCCCGTCATCACAAAACACGGTTGGTGGGATCGGCCATTGCCGGGCGAACTCACAGCCCCGAGAGTACATCCCGAAGCGTGAGGGAAAGGTAGCGAAAAAATGCCAGGAACAATCGCGATCAATGGAACCAGGCTGGACAAGGTGCACATGCTGGTGGAGCCTTTCAGCAAGGGTGTCATATCGTCTCTGAGTTACCCCACGAGTCAGATCCGTTACTCGCGAGACGAGGGCACGTTGCGCTTGGTTTTGCCCGCGGATCTGAGCGTAGAGCTTTACCGAATAGGCATCCTGCCCCAGGATGTGAATATTCCAGTAAGGATCTCAATCGGTGGACGCCCGGTAGGCCGGTACATCGTGAATGACGTGCGCTACCCCACTCAGAGCAACAGCCCCTTCGGGCAGGTTACATTCACGCTGACCCGCGTTCTTCAACGGAAAGCTCGCTCTGCCGGCGAGCAACCGCTGTCGCAGCCCGCGGCAGCAGTAACTAAGACATACGTAACGGACATCACGTACTATCTTGATGAAACCGGAGAACTGGCGCAGCTCCCTGGCCCGGCCCGCAGGCTGGCGAGCTTTCTCACGCTGTTGATTGAGGCGGCGACCGGCGCTCCTTCGGCCGGCGAGCACGACTCCGGGATTCGCTGCATGGCCAAGGCTTGCCGAGGCACGATCCAAACCTCTCTTCCGCCGGGCCAGGACGAGATCTATTGGCGCTGCCAGGCTTGTGGGCACAACGGGGTCATAAGGAGCTGGAAGAATACGAAGTGGAATCAGTTGAAGGGGATTGACGAGACGGGGGCATGTTGACGAGGAGGACTCGAGTCATCGATGCTTCCCCCCGCCGTGCCAACCAGGGCAGGCCTGGCCGGGTCAAACTCCACCGCGCCCCACTGAACGCCAACCTGGTAGATGGCGATGGGACCCTTCGCCCAAGTGCCACTTCTCGCAGACCGACTTCAATGCCTGTTCACCGGGTCGAACGTCGCACAGGCAACGATTGACAAGACCTTCAACGACCTCGTCCAGACGATCCAGGATTCCAAGATCACGGCTGCCGACTTGACGACCCTCGCAGCCGGTCAAGCAGCGATCCAGACGGATCGGATCAACCTTTACAACGGTTCGGGAACCTCAGTCACCAGCTCCACCAGCAGCACGGGCAGCGGCAGCGCGGGTAGTGGCACCAGCGGAGGCAGCGGCACCAGCGGGGGCAGCGGCACCACCACCACCACCACCAGCAGCACGGGCGGCACCGTGACCCACTTCGCGCGGTTGCCAGGGTTCCGCGGGTTCAGCCGGCTCAGGAGGCGTTGATCTGGGCCAGGGGGCCCGGGGTTCGCTCTCCTTCCGCGGACAACCCGGGGCAGAGCTTCAAGCAGGGGAAGGTTGGGGCGCATCGCAATCGCGGCGGCATCCCACCGTTTTCGCATTGCGATGCGTCCCCACGCGCCCATGCAGGAACTGGCCTGAAACATTTCCGACTCGCTGGCGGCCACTCTGACGGCGGTCTCCCTGGTGCTCGTCGGAGCCTGGCTCGACCGACGGAGAGCCCTCCGAGGCCTGCGAATCAAGCAGAAGAACTGACCAGCCAGATAAGCTGCACCTGTGAGATTGGTTCTGATTGGATCGCCTCGGAGCACAGGAATCGGGTGATTCCTGGGGTGGAGTAGGGATTCTCCGTAGATCCAACAGGCATTGCGCCTTTTTTTGTGGCCATCGCGTATGGTTGATATTGTAAGGGATCGCGAGCAGGGATACGGCGGCAAATGACACCACACACACTACCATGATCAGGAGAGACGGTCGTGGACTCCCGTCGAAGCAGACGGACGAAGGACAAAGCCAGGAAAGCCTGGTACGCCTACTACCGGCAATTACGATTTGCTCGTTGGCTTGGCTTCGTCAAGGTTGAAGGCGATCTGATACAAGCGTACCGTCGCGTAGCAATCAAGCGTACCGTCGCGTAGCAATCCCGAATTGAGCCGTCGTGCGGCGTTTTTCGGGTAGTTGTCGTCTTGAAGCACGCTTATCACGGGCAGGTGAGCCCATCCCGACATACCGGACGGACTCGGAGGTTGGCCATGAAACGTTCACCGCAAGTTCGAGTTACTCTGTCAGATGATCTGCTGAACCATCTACGGAAGACCGCGAAAGAGCAACACGTTCCCCTTCGCTGGCTGGTTGCCGGTCTGGTCTGTGACACCCTGGAGGCCAGGGCTGAACACCATAATGATGATCACTTTCAGTTCGCGCACTGCTCATAAGTGATCATCCGATGCCTCTCTGATCCGCGTTCACCCGCAGCGCATTGCGGTAAGCCTGAAAATTGTTTGACTTTCTTTCAAGCTGCCGGCATTGTACCCGGATGCGGATCAGCCCGTCGGAGCCTTGCACCGACCAGGAATTCATGCGCCGGGTCTACCTGGACACGATCGGAATCTTGCCGACGCCCCAAGAGGTCCAGGAGTTCGTATCCTCCGGCCGGGGCGATCGCCGCGATCAGGTGATCGATCGGCTGCTGGGCCAGCCCGAGTTCTCCGACTTCTGGGCGCTCAAGTTCGCCGACATTCTCCGGTCCAACGGCCGTCTGATCCAGCCCAAGGGAGCCTACGTGTTCCACCACTGGATTCGCGCGGCACTTGAGCGGGAAATGCCGATGGACCGGTTTGTCCGCATGCTCCTGACCACCGACGGCTCGACCTATTCGAACCCCGCCACAATTTCGCGGCGAGGGGGCCGTCCGTCTTCAGGCGACGGGGAAATCGCCGCCCCCGAATGTCGAAAAAAATGAACGTTTGTTCCAATCCGGGTCGATCCCCGGTACAGTCGAGCCAGGGTCAAAGACACTCCTCGCGAGGGGAGCACCAGTTTGTAGGCCAATACGAAACACGCCGTGATGGCGCCTCGTGCAACCCTCCTCCGCGAGGAGAGGGTCGAGCCCGGGAGGAAACCTCGGGCAAGGGCCGCAGTCAACCGGCCTATGGTCGCGGAAACGACATCGGATCTCCGGTGTCCGAGTACAGTGACAGGCCGTCCGCCTTCAGGCGACGGTCGTTGACACCAACGAGCTGAACGCTGACGACAACCTGTACTTTTCGCACGCCTTGACCAAGCTCTTGCCGGCCGAGGTATTGCTCGACGCCATCTCGACGGTCACCGGCACAACCACGGCGTTCGAGGGGCTGCCCCAGGGCGCGCGAGCCACACAGATGCCCGACGGCAAGATGGACAACCCGTTCCTCAAGACCTTCGGCCGCCCCGCGCGTGAGCTGGCCTGCGAGTGCGAGCGCGAGAGCGACTCGAACCTGTCGCAGGCCCTCCAGCTCATCGGCGGCGCGACCGTCAACGGCAAGCTCCACGACGACAACGGCCGGATCGCTCAGCTCGCCAAGAGTGGCAAGTCACCCGAGGCGATCACCGCTGAGCTCTACCTCGTCGCCCTCGGCCGCACTCCCACCGCCGCCGAGCTCGCCGCCGCGACCAAGCACCTCAAGGCCGCGACCGATCTCCGAGCCGCCGTCGAAGATCTCGGCTGGGTACTGATCAATTCCAAGGAGTTCTTGTTCCGGCATTGAGGTGCAGCTCGAGAAACAACACCATCCATCCCATTCTCGTATCATGAACAAACGCGTTGCGATAACCTCAGCGATTCACCATAGTGATTGAAGGAATCGCTGGGGAGGATTATCGATGACAAAACTACTGGATCGAGCCATCACAGAGGTTCAGAAGCTCTCGGATGCCGAGCAGGACGCCATTGCCGCGTTGATTCTCGACAGGATCTCCGACGATGAAGCCTGGGAACGCTCTTTCGCTCGCTCCCAGAACCAACTGGCTGCGATGGCCCAGCGGGCGAGAGAGCAGGTTCGTACAGGCCGATCTCGAGACCTCGGTTCGCGCCATCCATGAACTCTCGGGTCACCGAGGATTTCATGCTCTGCTATGCACGCTTGCCGGCCAATGTCAGGGAACAGGCACGGCGTGCTTATCGACTCTGGAGGTCCAACCCATCACATCCGGGAATTCAGTTCAAGCGGATTCACTCAGCGGAATTCGAACTCGGCATTGGCGACCTGCAGGTCCTGTATAATGTAAACATCGAAGCGGCCGAAGTCGTCCTTCTCATCGTCGGGCGCAAGGTTGGAAATGCCTTGATTGTTGAAAACGAGGAGTTCCATGGGCACGAAGATGATCCCCCTGAGTCAACTGGAATCGGACCCCAAGGGGACGCTGAATGAATGCTGTGACTAGGGCGAGGCACTCGTCGTCGAATTGCCCGACAATCGCATGGTGACGATTCAACCACTCGAGCCCGATGAGGATGATTCACTCGTTAGCGAGCTCCTCGAATCGAACGCCGCCTTTCGGGCACTTGTCGAGAAGTCCAAATCGAGCCCGCGAAGACCGTTCCCTAGCAGGACAGAAAGAGAACATGCATCCTAGTAACGCGGCTTCTCTTCCGCACTATAACTGAACTAGCGAGGCCTTCGGGCTCTGAGTATCCATGGGGTGCGTAAAGTCCGCGCGGAGGCACCAGCTTTCGCAACACGACGATAACGGTTCCTGAAGCACCTTCTAATCTGCAATCGACCTCGTGCAGAGCACGGGGAGACGAGGAGATGAGCCGGCGGGTCCAGCGCGTTGCCTATCACTTGGACACCAAAGGAATCCGCTCCTTGCCGCCCAAGGAGGTTCGGATGATCCTCCGCGGCGCCGACGACCTCATCATGCGCGGCGGGCGGCACCTGCTGACCTTGATCCTCAAAGGGTCGCGAGCCAAGGAAGTGCTCACCCGATCCCTCGACCAGAGCCCCGCCCACGGTTTCTACAGGAACCTGTCGGCAGAGGAGGTGCTGGCGCGGGTCGATTGGGTCATCCGCCACGGCTACTTGGCGATCGAATATGATTACCGGCTGCCCCTGCTGGTCTATACGCCGAAAGGATGGTCGATCGAGAAGGAGACCATGGCGGACGAGCATCTCCGCAACATCGACCAGGCGCTCAGTTCAGGCCAGCAGCCGCTCGACATGAGCGACCTCAAGGACCGGAACCGCGAGGTGATCTGGCGGCTGCTCGAGAAGATCGAGGCCAGCGGCGATCGCCGCTACATTCCAGCCCTCGAAGCCTGGGAGCCGATTGATTACAGAAAGGTGCGGGCGCGAATCCGGAACGTGATCGAGACCTTGCGCGGAGAGAATGCGGAGCCCGATGCGATTGTCGAGCAGCTCGATCGATCCGCTCGTGAGCGCGCAGAGAACCCTCAAGCGTGAGTCGGCGCCTCGATCGGCTCGATGCGTTCGACCAGGACAAGGCCGACCATTTCCATCTTCTCGATAGGATCCTGAGGCTCGCCAGCAAACGAGAACACGAGCATCGTGGTTCGAGAAACCCGGAGCATTTCCGGGTGGCGAATCTCATAGGTCCGACCGCTGTTCAGGCAGATCCGAAACGGCTTGAATGGTACGGCCTTGAGCCAGAACAAGATGTCCTCGGGACGCATCAGCTTCCTCCCCCTATCCGGTGATTTCAACTTATCGCCCGATCCGCGGCAACGCAAGCACGTCGCCCGGTCTATCAGGGCCGTTTCACTTTCAGGTTGGTATTGGCGGGAACTCCACCAACGTCTCGGGGTGGCACATGTCGTGGCGGTTCGCCGCCGCCAGGCTCGCCTCACCCGAGAAGGAGTCCAACTCGATGATCGAGTTCCAGAGCACGGCCATCACTTGCGGCCTCGACCCCTTGCGGACTCCGCCGGCGCCCTCCTTCATCATCCCGTCCCGCCGCCCCATCCCGCTGCTTTGGCATCTTGAGCTGCCCGATCCTGAAGGGCGGTGCTTGCCTCCGTGACAGCCTCCGGCATGGCCAGCCCTTCAATGTCCCGGCCTCACCCCCCGGAATTGAAGCTATGAGAGGGAGGTGAAGGTCGACGCGACGGTTTGCGGAACCTCTGAACCTGGGGAAGACTTGAGAGGTTTTCCCAATCCCCCGTTTACCCAGACTCGGAGCCTTACAATGAACTTCATCGGCGTCGACCTTCACAAGAAGTCTGTTCGCCACCGCCAGTATCTCCAGGGCCGGATTACCTCGGTCCGCAGCAAGCTCCGACACATCCTCAGCAACTCCAACGCCGACCGCAAAGACCTGTTCTCGGCGAATTGCGGCCTGGCTTACCTCAACGAGGTCCGCCTCAGCGACGTGGATCGGTTTGTGATCAAACAGCTCTGGGCCGAATGGCAGGACCACCTGGCTCAACGGCTGGCGGTGAGCAAGAAGATCAAGGCCTTCGTGGCCAAGGCGCCGCAGCGGAAAGCAGAGGCCCGGGAGAGCCTCAAGACCGCCCCGGGGGTGGGCCCCGTGACAGCCGAGGTGGTCCTCAGCGAGCTGGGAGACATCAGCCGATTCCGCAACGCCAAGACCGTCTGCGCCTCCGCGGGACTGGTGCCGGTGGTCCGGCAGAGCGGGGAGAGGAAGTCCAAGGACCTGAAGATCACCAAGGAAGGCTCGGGACTGTTGCGGTGGGCACTGGTGGAGGCAGCCTGGCGACTGGTTGGCAAAAGCCC
>JAFAHT010000096.1 GCA_019237095.1 Planctomycetaceae bacterium | reverse complement strand
GAACCGCTCCGCGATGTCGCGGGTGATCTCCAGATGCTGCTTCTGGTCCTGACCGACGGGGACGAGGTCGGCGTCATAGAGCAAGATGTCGGCCGCCTGGAGCACGGGATAGGCGAACAGGCCATGCTCGGCGGGCGGGCCCTGCTGGACCTTCTCCTTGAAGCTCACGCATTTTTCGAGCCAGCCCATGGGTGGGACCGAAGTGAGCAACCAGGCCAGCTCGGTTGTCTCGGGCACCTCGGACTGGACGAACAGTGTCGCCTTCTGCGGATCGAGCCCCAGGGAAAGCAGATCGGCCAGAACGTCGAAGACATGCTGACGCATTTGGCCGGCGTCGCGCACGCTGGTCAGCGCATGATAATTGGCGACGAAGTAGTAGGCTTCGTTACCCTCCTGAAGCGCGATGTACTGGCGAATGGCACCGAAGTAGTTGCCGATGTGCAGGGCGCCTGAAGGCTGGATTCCCGACAAGATCCGCATGATCAAGATCACTCGCTGCGAACAAGGCGGTTTTGAACTCACCCGGACCTCCGGTCTCCACCGACCAACCGGGTCATGCCAAGTTACCACGAGTAAGCAGGTGCGTCCAAGCCATGCCGAGGCCCGCCCGTTCGAGGGATGCTGCGGTCGAAAAGCCGAGGGTTGTGGGTTTGCCCGGACCATTGGCGAGCTTGACGGGCGATGCTACTATGATTGGTGCGTGGGAAGGAGGAAGAAGAATCTGGCTGCCACTTGGCGATTGACGGACCAGGATTTAGCTGAACACCTCTCTCCAGCCGATGGTCGAGAACGAGAGCCTTGGCCGCGCAGGTACCCTTGAGAAGGATACACCCGGTGACGTTCGAAACTTTTGAGGACCACGGCCTGCACTTCGAGTATCCATCGAGCTGGGAGCTGGAGGTGACCGATCACGGACAGGTGATGACGGTGGCCGTGCAGGATCCCGGCGGCTTGGGCTTTGCGCTGATCACGACCGACGAGTCTCGCCCCGACCCGGCCGACGTGGCCGACGCGGCGCTCGAGGCGATGCGCGAGGAGTATCCCGAGCTCGATGCCGCCCCGGCGATGGAGACGATCAACGAACAGGTCGCCACGGGCCACGATGTCGAGTTCTTCTCCATGGACATGACCAACGCGGCGAGCATCCGCTGCTTTCGAACCTCGCGCCGCACCGTCCTGGCCTTCGGCCAGTGGTCCGATGCGGGCGAGGCCGACCTTCCTGACCTGATCCGCGGGGTATTCCGGACAATCGAGGATACCGAGCAGTAGCAGACCTCAGCCACGGAGACTTCCCTGCGACGTGAATCCTCAGCATATCCCGTCGTCGACGCCGACGATCGGCCGCGAAGGTCCGCGACCACGTGGGGTTCAAAGACGAAAGTAGAGAGAGGAGAGCGGGGGAATCACTGACCACAAGGACGGGGTCATGAGGCTGACATTCGTTCCGCTTGAAGTTAGCCTGACGGTTTTGCTGACCCTGCTTGCAACATCGTCGGCGCTGGCGGACCGGAGCGCAGCGGCGCGAAATCAGGGCTTCCAGCTTTACGAGGCCGGGCGCTACCAGGAAGCGATCGGTGCGCTGAACCGCGTTCTCGAGAGGCACCCGCGGGACATCGAGGCGCTCATCAAGCGGGGCAACTGCTATCTTCGTCTCGATCAGCCGGCGCGGGCGCTGCCGGATTTCGACCGGGTCATCCGCTACAGCCCACTCCATCCGGGAGGTTACACCGACCGTGGGATCGCCCTGCTCATGCTCGGTCGGAACGAGGAGGCGCTAGAAGGCTTCAACCGTGCTGTTCGCGCCTGGAAGATGGCCTCGTTCATGGACCCGGGCTCGATCATGGACGGGCTCCTTCCTGTACCGAACACCGCGGGAAGCCTCTCCGGCAAGAAGTCGCTGCAGATCATCCAGGGGCATGCCACTGCCCACAGCGGGTTGGGTCAGGCGTACCACCGCATGGGACAGGATGAGCAGGCGGTCGTGGAATACAACCGCGCGATCGAGATTTATGCGCTCGATCCCAACGCCTACATCGGCCGGGGTGATTGCCGGCTCTCGCTGGGTGACCACGATCAGGCCCTTGCCGACTACAACGAGGCAATCCGGCTGGGGCCGGACTACTCCCGGGCGTATTCCAGTCGAGGCAAGCTTCTGGAAGCGATGGGGCAAGACGCACAGGCGGAAGCCGATTACGATCGTGCCATCGAGCTCGACCCCAGCTTCACCTATGCCCTCCGGCTGCGCGCGGCCCTGCTCTCCCGGCGCGGCCAGAACGACAGGGCGATTGCGGATATCGAAGCGTCAACCCGGCTCCGTCCCGACAACGCCGAAGGATTCAAGGACCGGGGCGGGGTCCTGGTTCGGCTCGGCCAGTACCAGCGAGCGATCGACACTCTGAACAGGGCCATCGAGCTTGATCCCAGCCGAGCGGCCGCCTACCTGAACCGCGGGGCGGCGTACAACGGCCTGGGCCAGTATGAGCGGGCGATCGACGACCTGAACAAGGCGATCGCGCTGGATCCGAAGAACCCCGGCGCGCACACGAACATCGGGCTGGCCTATTACATGATCGGCCAGTACGACCGGGCGATCGAGGACTTGAGCGAAGCGGTGCGGCTGGCTCCCGGAAACGCGATCGTCCACCTGAATCGGGGAAATGTCTATGCCCGGCTGGGGTTCAAAGAGCAGGCCGTCGGCGACTATGAAACGGTGACCAGGCTGGACCCCCGCCTGATCGCCTTCTACGGCGGCGCGGCCAAGCTGCTGGAGGACATGGGCAGAAACAACCTGGCGATCCGGGACGAGAAAAAGCTGGCCCTCCAGTCCGACCCGGCTGAGCTGGAGCTTCACGTCGAGCAAGGCAATGCCCTGCGAGTGCAGGGCGACTGGAAAGGCGCCATCGCCGAGTTCGATCGGGTCATCGAGCGTGACCCGCAACGGGCCGAGGCTTACGTCGCACGCGGCTGGGCCCGGTTCTGCGCTGGAGAAGCAGGCGCCCAGACCGACGCCCGTTCCTATCTCAATCTCAAAGGTTGGCGCGATCGCCTTTCCCCTTACATGGCTCTGCTGGGGTTCCTTGGTTCGCGCCGGGATGGCCAGGAAAACGACGCCCGGACGTTTCTCGACGAGGCGATTTCCAGTTCGGCACAGACGACGTGGCCAGTGCCGGTCTTGCGGTTCCTGCGGCACGATATTTCGGCCAACGCCTTGTTCGAAGCGGCCGTGAGC
>JAFAHT010000051.1 GCA_019237095.1 Planctomycetaceae bacterium | reverse complement strand
AGGTTGCTGCGCCAAGAGATTCACAGGTCATGGGCGACGGTTCGCGACCTGCTGGCGACTCACGAGATCGCGACGATCGTTCTGCCGACCGAACAGGACGGAGTTCTGCGGATTCGTCGTAGCGCGACTGCCGAGCCGGACCAGAGGATTCTCTACGAGGCGCTTGGGGTGCCGACAGAGATCATACGTCCAGTAAAAACCTGGGAGCGAAACCAGCCGAATAGTGACTGAAAAATCGACGGGACCCTGCTCTGTAGAAAACCTGACTCCCATGCAGTTTGGTTGATGTAACCGGGTGCGCGAACACTGTAATTTAAGCGGTCCGATGGATCTCAGATCAGCCATCTTGAATGGGAAACAGAGGTTTTCTACAGAGCACCGGGACCCTGATTTTCAAGCGGTTCCCTGCCCTATACTGTGGAAGTTGGGCTAGCGGGACGGAAGCGCAATGCGACCTTGCGAAATGGTAGGTCCCAGCCTTCGTTCTTTCAGGTGACGCGGTCTTGCTCGTGCGTCAGGAAATCCGATGAACGATCCAGCCGTTTCCACCACCCGGCGTGGGAGAACTGTAGTCGCGGCGGATGCCGCCTAGGTCCCACGACCAGGGAATCGCGGCGCCCACGTAATTGAAAGTTTGGTTCGACTGGATCGTCGTGACGTGGACGTCGCCGTCCCATGGATCGCAGACACTGGCATAATTGGAACTCAAAAACGACACGACCGTATCGACCACGACAAAGTGTGCGCCGCCACTGTTCCAGCCGACGAGTACGATGATCGGGTAGTGCCCATCGGGAAGGTTGATCACTGGCCCTGGAGAGACCGTCCCCACCGATCTGAGAATCGCGTTCGTAACGGATGACGTTCCGACGTTTTCTGCCTTCCACTTGCCCACACGAAGCTGGTTCAGGGTGGATGCCAGGTGGGTCGCGTAGCTATACGAAGATCCATTGTAGTTCGTGTGCGAGACGCGGGAGTAGACCCCGTAGATCTCCCGCTCTGTGTGCAGCGCCCGTACGCCCGGCGTCAGTTTGTTGATCTTGAAGACCGTCATCATGACGCAGGCAATCCCACAGGAGTTCTGCTGCTCCTGCGCGTAGACGAGATGAACATCGCCAAACCGAGTGAAGCGGGTGAACCACGCCATCGGAGCCTCGACCAGTGAGACCGAAAACGGAGACGTAGACCCAGTGAGACACTGCCCCAGGGATAGTGTAAGCTTAGATTCCGATAGACCGAAACGGAGCAGGAAAAAAAGAACTTTGGAGCTCGACCTCTTCCGGCATGAATGTACCAACGAGGTGACAAAGAGTCGGATCCGGCGCCGAGAGATAGCAGAGGACAAAGGACAAACGAGCGAAGATTCTGTGGCTCTGGGCTGTTGGATCCGATTCGTGGATTTAAATACCCGTCGCGAGGGACGTCATCGGCTGAGGCATGGCGGCGTCCTCGGCGTGCTCTCGGGCGATGTTCTGGAACTCGCTCTGGGAGCGGACGACCGGCTCGCCGGGCTTCGGTTTGAGCCGGCGGTAGGTGCCGTCGGACTGAAGCTCGCGAGCCTTGAGGTTGTCGGAGAGAACGACTGCCAGAATGCGATCGATGATCCGGGCGCGGAGCGGGGGGTCCTCGATGGGGAACATCAGCTCGACGCGGCGGTGGAAGTTGCGGGGCATCCAGTCGGCCGAGGAGAGGAAGACCTCGGGCTGGCCATCGTTGAGGAAATAGGTGATCCGCGAGTGCTCGAGGTACTTGTCAAGGATGCTGACGACGCGGATGTTCTCGGAGACGTCGGGAGCTCCGGGACGGAGGCAGCAGATGCCGCGGATCAACAGGTCGATCTTGACGCCGGCGATCGAGGCCTCGTAGAGCGATTCGATGATCTTGGGATCGACCAGCGAGTTCATCTTGGCGATGATTCGTGCCGTGCGGCCGGCCCGGGCGTGCGCCGCCTCGCGCTCGATCAGCGCGGTCAGCGTGCTGGCCAGGTGCATGGGGGCGACGACCAGCTTGTTCATCTGGCCTCCCTGCGAGTAGCCGGTCAGCAGGTTGAACATGGCGCTGGAGTCCTCGCCGTACGCGGAGCGGCAGGTGAAATAGGACAGATCGGTGTAAAGCTGCCCGGTGGTCGGATTGTAGTTGCCGGTGCCGAGGTGAACGTAACGGCGAATCCCGTCGTGCTCGCGCCGGACGACTAGCGCGGCCTTGCAGTGGGTCTTCAGGCCAACGATGCCGTAGACGACATGGACCCCGGCCTTCTGGAGCATCCGGGCCTTGTCGATGTTGTTCTCCTCGTCGAGCCGGGCCTGGAGTTCGACCAGGGCCGTGACCTGCTTGCCGTTCTCGGCGGCGCGGGCCAGAGCGTTGATGATCGGGTTGGAATCGGCGGTGCGGTAGAGGGTCATCTTGATGGCCAGGACTTGGGGGTCCTCGGAGGCCTGCTCGATGAACTTGACCACGGTGCCGAAGGATTCGTAAGGATGATGGACGAGGATGTCGCCCTCGCGAATGGCGGTGAAGACGTTCTTGCGGGGTGCCATGCAGGCCGGCATCTGCGGATCGAAGGGCGGTTCCTTGAGCTCGCGGAACCCCTCGAGCCTGTACAGGCCGGCCAGCGCGGTGAGGTCCACGGGGCCCGCCACCTTGTACACGTCGCGTTCCTCGAGCTCGAGCGCCGAGGCCGAGAGGAGCTGGGCGAGGAAGCCCTCGTCGGCGCGCTCCGAGATCTCGAGCCGGACTGGGGCGCCCCATTTCCGCTGCCGCAGGGTCTCTTCGATCGTCGAGAGCAGGCTGCTCTTGACCTCATTCTCCTGGATCGACAGGTCGCTGTTGCGGGTGGCGCGGAAGGCCACCCGCTCGATGACCCGGTAGCCGCCGAAGAGGGCGTCGAGCCGGGGGCCGATCACATCCTCGAGCAGGACGAAGCGGCGCTGGGCATCGCCCTCGTCCGGCAGTGGAACCAGCCGGTTAATCACCGAGGGTACCTGGAGCACGGCGTAAAGCAGGCGGCCGCGCTGGTTGAGAGACTCGATCCTCAGGAGCAAGTTCAGGCTCTTGTTGTGAACGTGCGGGAAGGGATGCGCCGGGTCGATGGCCAGGGGCGTCAGGACAGGGTAGACCTGGCTGTCAAAGTAGTCGTCGAGGAAGTCATTCTGGTTCGGAGTGAGCTCACCGGGGGGGCAGATCCGGATGCCATGCTCGCGGAGTCCCGGGTGGATTTGCTGGAGCCAGGTTTCGTAAAGTCGGGCGACGAAGTCATGGGCGCGACGGGCGATCTCCAGTAACTGAGCCAGGGGGCCCATGCCGTCGGGCGGCATGTCCTGAGGTTCGAGGTTCTCGTAAAGCTGAGCCTGCAGGCCAGCCACGCGCACCTCGAAAAATTCATCGAGGTTGGATGCGCAGATCGCCAGGAACTTGAGCCGGTCGAGCAGCGGGTTGGAGGGGTCGCGTGCCTCCTCGAGGACTCTCTCGTTAAAGTCGAGCCAGCTCAGCTCACGATTGAGGAACAGTGTCGCATCGAAGGCTGGGCCGGCTGGGGCCACCGGTGCGGATACGGCTGGGGGACCATTGAGCTGCGAGTGAGTCGTGGCCACGAGAAAAATCCCCATCGGCGACTTCCGAGCGTCGCAGCCGCGGGATGCGGACGTGAAAGCACCGGGATACAGTCGATTGAACCTCAAAGCGAAATGAGCGGACCCGACAACTTCATGTTACCACAAGCTGCTTGAGAATTCTCAAGTTGCGGGCGTCAAGATCCTCGCCGTCCGCGATTCCCTTGGGAGTTTCCAGAATCATGGGCAGATGGCGGAATCGGAGATCATTGACCAGGTGCCGGAAGGGTTCCAGTCCCATTTTCCCGGCGCCGATCCCGGCGTGTCTGTCCACGCGGCTGCCGCACTCGCGGCTGCTATCGTTCAAGTGCCAGACCCGCAAACGGTCGATTCCTATCGTTTCGTCCAATTGCTTGATGGTTTCATCGTACCGTTCGGGCCGATCTAGAGAATAGCCCGCCGCGAAAATGTGGCAGGTGTCCACGCACACTCCCAACTGCCGGGGGCATGCCACAAATTCCAGAATGGATTGCAGATGGTCGAATCGATAGCCAAGCCAGGAGCCCTGCCCCGCGGTCGTTTCCAGGTCGATCGTCACGCCCAGATCCTGGGTTCGACGGTGAAGTTCGTCGATCGCAAGCGCGATCCGCCGCAAACCGGTCTCCTCGCCTGTTCCCATGTGAGCACCGGGATGGACGACCAGATCCCCGATACCGAGCTCGTGGCACCGCTGCATCTCGACGACCATGGCCTCGATCGACCTCTTCCAGAGTGCGTCGTCCGGGCTGGCAAGGTTGATCAGGTACGAACTATGTGCCACGGTATCACGGATCCCGGTCCGCTCAAGCGCCTGATGGAACGCGCCGGCCTGCTCGAAGGTCAGGGCCGGGGCGTTCCACTGATTACTGTTCTTGGTAAATATCTGCACGGCCTGGAAGCCCACGGCGTGCGCTGCCACGACCGCTCGCTCGTAGCCGCCGGCAATTGACATGTGGGCACCGAACTTGCACGGTAGTATGCTGGTGGCCAAGCGAGCTCTGCGTGGTCTGGCCATCGTCGCCAATCCTTCAGGTCCTCTGACCTGCCGCTGAAAGATCCGTTGAAACGGTCACTTGCGTACTCCGAGCCGGCGATTTTAGAATAAATCGTCTGCTCACAGATTCGGGGACGTGGCCGGGGGCTTAAACATGGGTTGGCTGATCTGGGCCGGTGTCTTGCCCGTCTGCCTGATCGCGGCATTTTTCCTGCTGCAGCGCCCCCTTCGCATGTTCTTCGAGGATCTGCACGTGGACCAAGCTCGTGAGTCGTTTCACTGTCAGCGCGAATGGCTGGAAGCGCGATTCATGACCGCGCTGAACCGCATCGATCCCGCGGAGGGTGCCCGGTGGGAGGACGCGCGGTGGCACGATGAGGTCCTCTGGGCCCGTGACCGGCAGACGCGTTACTTACTCGCCCTCGTCTGCGTCCATTTCGACGCCAACCCGTTTGACCCGCTTGCCTCGGGCCGGCTGGCCACGGCCGTCTTCGAGTACCGCAAGAGGAAGTGGAGCGCCATGGGGAAACGGCTCGACGAGATCCGTCCCGACGAGGTCGTGGGGCGTAATCGACGCTACGAGCCCGTCGTGATCGCTCATCCCAGCGCCAAGCGCGTGGTTTGATCGATCGGCCTCCGGGACAGTAGCTTCCGATCCTTTCACTTCATTCGTGCGTCCTGGACTGGAGCCGGGTTCGAAGCTCGATGTAGCGATCGAGCGAAAACTCCTGTGATCGACAGATTTCCAGCAGCGGCCGCTCGCGGCGTTCCACCTCCGCACAGGCCTCTGCCAGCTTCGGCGCGACCTCGAGAGGCACGATGCAGACGCCGTGCTGATCGGCGTGAAGCAAGTCGCCAGACCGGATGGTCACGCCGCCTAGAGTAACCGGCTTGCCAAAATCGACGAGCCGAACATAGGCATGGCTCACACAAGGACCCAGGCCGAAAAGCTGGAACCCCAGCGCCTTCACCTCGTCGAGGTCGCGAGGGCAGCCGCTGGTGATGTGGCCGACGCAGCCGAGCTTGCGGTGGATCGTCGCCGTGACTTCCCCGAACTGGGCGCCCAACCCCGGTGGGTCGTCGATGTCCTCGCCGACTGCGATCTTCGGGCCCGGCTCGGACGCGACATACCACAGGTAATCGGCCAGCAAATCTGCCTCCCTTTCTCCGGCCGCCGGCGGGGTCGCCGTGGTCTGGCAGGTGACCGCGTAGCCAACGATCACCCCCAGCTCCGGCAGCAGGCAACGGATGAAATGGGGCAAGTAACCGGTGTGCCGGGGACGTACGTCGAACAACTCGATGGCGTTCGAGATAGTCGGGGTGTTGTATCGTCCAAGCAGTTCAAGCTGCTCGGCGCCAAGGTGGGGTGTGGACATCGACGGAGTCTCCGTGATGGGAAGCGTCTCTCCCGGTCCGAGGAGTCTGGGATGCCTTGAAATCCGGAGATTCTCGAATCTGGAATCCCAGAAACTCGGCAATCGCCAATACTCATCGCCTGGTGGTCAGCCTAACCGAACCGAGATGACCGAGCCAGGGCCCCCAGAGCCCCCGCGGATCGTCCTCGCTCGCCCAGGTATTCGGTTGAGGTCCTGCTTGGCCGCAAACTCAGGAGTCGCTACGCTGGTAGGAGAAAACCCGGAAGTCGTCTGGGCTCCACGGAAACCGGAAATTGCGACCAGACACCCAGAGTCCAAGAGCGGGCTGCCTGGCTTTGCATTGACTCAGAATTGCTCACGACCGAAGACGGACAGAAGCTCATGGCCGACCCGATTGACAAGCCGACCCCCGTAGCAAAACCTGGCCCAAGGCTCCATCCGAGCAGCGGCAACGCCGGCTCGCACCAGGATGCCGCCCTCGACGACGCCCTGGAGAAGGTGATGGCCAATCCCAGCGCTGAGGCCCGGCCCGAGGTGCCGCTCAAGCGGCAGTGGGACGCCGAACTGGAGGCGGAGATGGAAGCCGCTCTCACGGGGTTCGACCCGAAAACGTTCGAAGTGGCCCGGGAAAGGCCGCAGACCAGCGACCGAACCCAGGGGGCCGGGCGCGACCGAGGCCAGGAGGCCCGCAAAGGGACGAGCATCGGCAAGGTCATCTGCGTCCGCGGCAGGAGCCTGTTCGTCGATCTGGGTGGAAAAAGCGAAGGCGTGATCCCACTGGACCAGTTCGAGGGCGAGATCCCCGCGCCGGGGGCGCAGATCGAGTTCATCGTCGATCTCTTCGACACCAGCGAGGGAATCCAGCATTTGCGGCTCAAGGGGGCCGCGATCGAGGCGAGCTGGGATAACCTGCGCGAGGGTGTCATCGTCGAGGACCGCGGCACCAAGGTCATCAAGGGGGGCCTGGAGGTTGATGTGGATGGCATCCGCGGCTTCATGCCGATCAGCCAGATCGACCTCTCACGAGTCGAGGACGCCGCTGCCTACGTCAACCAGAAGTTCAAGGCCATTGTCACCGAGGCCAACCAACGCGAGAAGAACCTGGTCGTCTCACGGCGCGACCTGCTCGAACAGGAACGGGCCGAGCAGCGTGAGAAGACCTGGGCCGAGCTGGAGGTCGGCCAGGTCCGCGAGGGGACCGTGCGCTCGATCAAAGACTTCGGCGCGTTCGTGGACCTTGGCGGCGTGGACGGTCTCTTGCCAATCGGCGAAATGAGCTGGTCGCGGATCCAGAAGGTGGATGACCTGGTCAAGACCGGCGACAAGGTTCAGGTCAAGGTGATCAAGATCGATCCCGTGGCCAGGAAGCTCACGCTAGGCCTGAAACAGCTCACCCCCAGCCCTTGGGAAAAGGCGGAATCGAAGTATCCCCGCGGCCTGATGATCCCGGGCAAGGTCACCAAGCTGATGGAATTTGGAGCCTTCGTCGAGCTCGAGCCCGGCATCGAGGGTTTGATCCACATCAGCGAGCTCTCTCCCAACCGCGTCCGCCGCGTGGCCGACATCGTCCAGGCAGGCCAGGAAGTCGAAGTCCGGATCCTCAAGGTCGAGCCTGGCCTGAAGCGGATCGCCCTCTCCCTCCTTCCGGCCAAGGGCAAGGAAACAGCCGCCGCGGA
>JAFAHT010000045.1 GCA_019237095.1 Planctomycetaceae bacterium | reverse complement strand
AGCAGGTCTTCCACGACGTCAAGGAGGTTCATGGAGCGGGACAGCAACAATTGCGTCATGTGTGGGCCAACGTGGGGGCGTGGAACCTGATCGGTTGGTGGCACACGCTGGTGGAGCTGTGGGCCTGGGACCGGCCGCAGTCCCGGTTGCGCGACCGGAGCGACTCGCCGTGGGACAAGCCAGAGCGTCGTCCGTCGCATGCCAATCGCTGTCAGGAGTTACGTCGCGAGGCGTTACAGGAAGAATATTCGTCGCTACCGTCAGCGGCGGGCTTGCGCCCAAAAATCCGCCGGTTCATTCAGCGCCTCATGCGCCGGGTCGCATGAGGCTGACAGTTCTGGGAAAGTGCAGTGCTATTATCACCTGACGAAACCGGGTCAACCATTTGCAGAACTGCTCGCGGAAGCTGCCCAAGTTGCTTCGCTCTCATGTGCGTATTTCGGACCGCGGGAGTGGGCGACGCAGTACCACAGGGCGAGGACTTCAGCGCCAGAGGGAGGATCTGGCGATCGATCGGACTATGTGGTGCCGCTCGAACCACACCAATCTCCAGGCACGCCACCCGAACGAGGAGGTCTACGACATTGAACCACGCGCGGAGTACGTCACCGTCGGCTGCGCCTACACCCCGCGATCTGCCACGATATTTGTCCTATGGTTATGTTGTGATGGGTTATGAAGTTGACCCCTCGAGAGCCTCTAGTCATCGGCACCGCGCCGGCGACGGACCACGAGGGTGGCACCGTGCTGACCAATAGCGATGCACGAAAGGGGCAAATCGCGATGGAGGAGACGACACTCCCCGCCGTCCTGGCGACGGAGGCTGAGCCGGCGCCGCCCCGCACCCCCCTGGTGCCCGAGCGGAGCGACTTCCTGGAGGGGGATACGCCGGCGGCGGCCAAGGTCGAGGCCTTCCTGGCCCGGGCCCTGGAGGTCACCGGCGGCGACGCACCCACCACCGCCGAGGCTTTGGTGCCCTGGATCTGTGATGCGCTACTGTCGAATCATTCGGTCAAAGCCTACGGCCGCGATCTCATGGACTTCCTGCGGCACATGCGGGCGCAGGGTGTGGACCCACTCCACGTCACGGCCGACCACGTGAAGTGCTACAAGCGGGCGCTGCTGGAAGCCGGTATGAAGTCGGCCACCGTGGCCAGGCGGCTCTCAGTCCTCCGCGGCACGTACCACCAGCTGGCCGCCAAGGGCCTGATCGCGTGGGAAACGGCCCAGGACATCGGCGCCGTCAAAGCTCCCGCGGTGCAGAAGAACTCGACGCCGTCCTTGACCCAGCGCCAAGCCATTTCACTCCTGGAGGCCATTCCGACCGAGACCCTGCAGGGGATCCGCGACCTGGCCCTGATGAGCGTCTTCTTCCTCACCAGCTGCCGGGTCTCGGCGATCGTTCAGGCCTGCGTCGGGCACCTCGAGAGCGACGGGGTCGAGCACTATCTCCACGTCACCGAGAAGCGGAACAAGAAGCGGCGCAAGATCCTGCTCGATGCCGCGCGGCCGGTCTTGGCGTACCTCGCGCGCGCGGGCATCGGGGACGACAAGGAGGGGCCCTTGTTCCGGCCCATGAAACCGGACGGCACCGGGCTGGTGCGGCGGCACCTGGACCGCAAGACCCCCTGGCGGTTGGTCAAGAAATACTGCCGGGCGGCCGGCATCGACCCCGCACGGCTGGGAGGGAGAGGGATCGGCATCCATTCGCTCAGGAAGACGGCGATCAACGATGCCATCCGGAACGGGGCGACCATGCACGAGGTGCGGGAGTTCGCCGGACATGCTGATATCCGGACGACCGAGGTCTACTTTGTGCGAAAAGAGGAGGACGCGGAGGTCGCGGCGAGGCGGATCCAGATCCGCCTCACGGGGTCGGGGGGCAAATGACGCGGATACGACGCGGATACCGGGGGGGATCGTTTAATCCACCGGTCCCCTATCACCTTCTGCCTCATCCTGCTCCATCTCTTCGGCGATGCTGCGCCGGGCTGCATGCCGAACGGTCAATACATGCACCGTATCGCCACGGATGGAGAACAGGATCCGATACTTCCC
>JAFAHT010000570.1 GCA_019237095.1 Planctomycetaceae bacterium | reverse complement strand
GTGTCGTGTGGATCGTCGTCGATGACACCCTCTGCCACAAGCGCGGCGCCAAGGTCGCCTTCGGCGGCATCTTCCTCGACGCGGTGCTCTCGACCAAGAAGCACAAGACCCTGCGGTTCGGGCTGAATTGGGTCGTCTTGGGCATCGCCGTGTCGATCCCGTTCCGCACCGATCGTTATTACTGCCTGTCGGTACTCTGGCGGCTCTCCCGCAAGAAGGGACAGGACGGCTACCAGACCCGCCCCCAAGCCGCCGCCGCGATGGCGCGGCTCCTGGCCGAGGCCAATCCCGATCGGACGTTCTGGCGGGTCGGCGATTCGGCCTACGTCAACGCGGCGACGCTCCAAGGCCGTCCCAAGAACCTCCAGGTGATCGGCCCCTTGCACTGGAAGGCCGCCCTCTACGAACGGCCCGAGCCGCCGCGTGAGGGTCAGCAAGGACGCCCCCGCAAGAAGGGGAGGCGGTTGCCCGCCCCCAAGGCCATGATCGAGGACGTCGCGACCTCTCCCGCCGAGCTCCAGACCGTCGTCTTCCCCCAGGCGACCCGGGAACTGCGGCTCCAAGTGGTTCGCGACGTGCTCTGGGATCGTGGGTGCAAGACCGAACCGGTGGTGGTCCTCCTGGTGCGCGACCCGTTGGGCCAATGGCGGGATGAGGCCCTGGTCGCCACCGATCCGACCGTCTCGGCCGAATTCATCCTCCAGGGCTCTTGTCGCCGCTGGAGTGTGGAGCTGGCCTTCTTCGAGAGCAAGCAGTCCCTCGGGCTTCACGATCCCCGGGTCTGGAGCGAGCGGAGTGTGGAGCGTGCCCATCCGATGGCGTGGTTCGTCGGGACGCTGACGATCCTGTGGTACGCGATCGACGGTCATGCCGGGGCGCACGTGCATCGGGATCGGGACTGGTACCCTCACAAGGTGACTCCCACGTTCACGGATCTGCTGGGCGCGTTACGGTTGCGGATGTGGCTGTACGAGGTTTTTGGCCCGTCTGGAACCGAGACACCCTCGCTAGAAGTCATCGAAACCCTGCTCCACAAGATGGCAGCGGTGGCGTAGGGGTCCGAAAGTCTAGTATGAGATGCTGACCGGCCGTCCCCTCTTCCAGGCGGACAGCGAGTTCGGCCTCGTGGAGCAGGTGGTTTCGCAGGAGCAGGCTTCGCCGGCGCGGCTCCAGCGCGGGGTGTCGCGCGACCTCGAGACGATTTGCTTGAAGTGCCTCCAGAAGGAACCCGGCAAGCGCTACACCAGCGCCCAGGACCTGGCGGAGGATCTGCGGCGGTTTTTGCGGGACGAGCCGTTTCGGGCGAGGAGGACCGGCATGTGGGGGCGAGGCATCAAATGGGCTCGGCGCCGGCCGACCCTGGCGGCGCTCGCGGCGACCGCCGCCGAACAGCCCCAGGGCCACTGCAGAGAGCTGGGATACATCTTCCAACAGATGCGCGAGGTGCTGCCGATCGCCTCCCGCCGGCACAAGGTGATGCTCCTCCTGGCAACGGGTTTCATGATCGTCAATAGCGTCCTGAGCACCTCCATTCCGGTCCTCTTCGGCCACCTGATCAACAGCCTGGCCGAAACCCTGGCCGCGGGGCCGTCAGGGTGGCCGGTCGTCCGCCTGGCCATCTTCTTCCTCGGCCTTATCGCCGGCGTCTACCTGGCCCGCGAGCTACTAACGCTTTACCAGAAGTACCTGATCCAGAGCGTCTGTACGCGCATCCAGAGGGATATGACGGTCGTGGTCGTGTCGCACCTGTTCAAGGCGGACCTCGCCACCCTGGCACGCGAGCGCCTCGGCTCGCTGCATGGCCGGATTGCGCGCAGCGTGGATGGCTTCATTTACCTGCTCGTCATGATCTTCACGGAATTCCTCCCCGGCCTGATCGCCATCGTCTGTGCCTTGGCCTGGGTCTTTTCTGTGGACTATCGAGTCAGGGTGGTGATCGTGGGAGTGATCCCATTATTCATGGCGCTGACGCTGCGGCAGATCGGTTCGCAGACCAGCACTCTCCGCAAAATGCTCCGCAGCAGAGTGACCCTCGACGGCACGGTGCTCGAACGGCTGGGGGGGCTCGAGTACATCCGGGCGGCCCATACCTACCGCCAGGAGGTGGACCGTGTGGAGCAAGTGGCCGAGGAACAGCGGGTGCAGAAGATGCGCTACCAGCTGGCCGTGGCGGGCTATGAGTGCCTGAAGGCTCTCAACGAGGGCTTCTTCCACCTTCTGGTGCTGGGCCTGGGCATCTACCTGGCGTTCCGCCAGGAAATCCAGCCCGGCGACATCGTGTCGTTCTCCCTGCTGTTTTATCAGGTCGTCAGCCCGCTGAAGAGCATGGGCATCCTGCTTGAGAATGCCCAGGATTGTAGCCTCAGTAGTTCCAAAATCAGTCCGAGGGCCGCCTACAACGCAAGCTCATATTGGACATCCCTTTCGGTGTAGGTGACGTCGGCGACCCCGAACACCTCCTCGACGACATGGAGTAACCAGAGCAGCAGCGTCTCCCACCGCAGCCGC
>JAFAHT010000294.1 GCA_019237095.1 Planctomycetaceae bacterium | reverse complement strand
ACGTACGACGCGACCTCGACGGGTTCGGCGACCTCGGCACCCGCTTCCCCTCCCAGCTTGCCGGCGACCGTCACTCTCAACGTCACCGGCGCGGCAACCGGTGCCGTGCATTTGATCGATAACGACGTCCTCGTGGTGACACCACTGCCAAGAACCGATCATGGCACCGACAGCATCGTGATTTCCCAGCAAGCTAACTCATCCGGCGTCCAAGTTATCGTGGTCTATGTGAACGGTGTTCCGGACCTGATTCAACCTCCAGCGAACTCGCTGTACCAGATCATCGTCTTTGGCGGCAAGGCCAGCACAGATATCCGGGTCCAACCGAACGTGTCAGCGATCATACCGATCACGCTCGATGGCGGCCATGGCGGCGACAACGTGATTCAAGCAGGGGCCGGCCCGACCAGGGAGCATGGCTGGTTCGGTCATACCCTGCTGATCGGAGGGACGGGACCCGACGCGATGATCGGCCGCAAGGGCTTCGTCCGGTTCAAGCCCACCACGACCACCAACCTGATCTACGCGGGTGTGATCAAGCCGCGGTTCAGTCATCGTACGGTCGCCCCATCCGGGACTTTTTACCGCTTCGAGAAGGGCCGTCTGGTTCCCGTGCTTACCACGTGACCAGTGACCGGCAAGGCGAATCTGCCTTGACTCTCAAGGTCGAACCGGGCGCTGCTCGACTCCACTCGCCCGGGACCGCCCGCGCGACGGGAAGGGTGGTGACGCACAGCGAGTGCTCGGCCTGGCGATCCCGCACCGCAATGATCGAAGACAAGAACGAATCGCGCGGCCGGGCGGAAGATCGAGTGCCCCGAATGCGCGGGCAGGCGCCACGGGCAAGAAGGTGGGATTTCACGTGGAACGCGAGCCGGGGCGATAGCATCGTAGGGCGAGGCTGAGGGGTCGCTGTTACTCCTGATTTGTGGCGTGGAGAAAGGCCGAAAGGGCGATATCCGGCTTGCGCTTGGGATCGTAGAGCCGAAGGAAGACGTCGGCCGCGCGCGCGGTGCGGCCCGAAAGGTACCACTCGGCGCCCAGGACCAACCACGCATCCCGATCGTCGGGATGCACCTGGAGGTGCGATTCGAGGCGGGCGAGGTGGCGGGCGAAGTCCCCCGGCTCGCCATAGATCGACTGTACGTCAGGGGCGGTGACAATCCAGCCGGGCTGAGCGGTCTCGGCCTCTCGCAACCGCCGGGCGGCCTCACCATACTGTACGCGGACCAGGGCGATCTGTGCCAGGCCGATCAGGGGTGCGGCCGAGCTTGGGTCGAGCCGCGTCGCCTGTCCGTATCGCTCCTCGGCCTTCTTGATATTGTTGCCCCGAAACAGGCGGTCACCCATGAGCACGAGCTGGCCTGCCCGCGTGGAGTCCTTGGCCTTGGGTTTTTGCCCTGCCTTGTTCGCCGGTCGATTTCCGTGAGCAGGATCAACCAGTCCGGCCGGAGGCGGTGGGGCGATTGGGCCCCTGTCGACTGCCAGTGGCTGGGGCGCCATCATGGGCACAAATCCTTCTGGCCCCATGGGTAGCATGGGGGGCACGAAGGTGAAGATCCCACTCGGTACGCCCATGGGGTAATAGGGCAGCCAGCCCCCGACACCACCCCCAACGCCGATCACCCCGCCCCCGAAGGCTCGTCCGGAGACAGGGTGTGCGAGAGACCCATTCCCATGATGACCCGATCTCTGGCCCATCGCTGCCGGCAACATCATTGCCGTGGCCAGCACGCCTGTGCCAAGCAGTCGACGTAGCGTGCTCACGACGCCAAGCTCTTTCTCGACTGTGACTGGACCCCGAAGCCCTGATGGTCATTATGATGCGGCGGGACAGGGAGGTAAATGGGACCCCGTCAAGATTGGCGCAAGACCCGCCGGTGGATCAGGCCGCTCGCCGACGCGAACCGCAGGCCCTCGGCCACCTGTCGGATCACCCTGATTCCCTCCGACGCACTGAGCGGGCCGCACAGCGGATCGGACCGCGGCCAGCCGGTCAACGACCGGCCCGGAAAGCCCCGATTCGCAATCGGCCGTTCGTCTGCTCCAGGGCAAGCAGGCCGCACCTGTCGGTTGACAGCATACCGTCTCATCAACGAAAATCACAAAACCTTCGATTGGCGCTCGTAGCTCAGGCGGATAGAGCGGCGGTTTCCTAAACCGCAGGTCGCAGGTTCAAGTCCTGCCGGGCGCAATCGGAGCCGCATCGGGCCTGGGTGTCCGGCCCGTCAATGTGGCGTTCACGCCGGGCGATGCGCCCGTAGCTCAGGCGGATAGAGCAACGGTTTTCTAAACCGTCGGTCGCAGGTTCGAGTCCTGCCGGGCGTAGTTTCCAGGGATCCTGAAGGTCGGTCGCCATGCCCCTTGATCTTCGCATTTCCCTGAGCCCACGTTTTCTTGCCCTCACCGGACGTCCTGGCGTAGTAAGTTATAGAGGGAAAGAGTTTGGCATGCGGAGTGCGGCATGAGAAGGAGGAAAGAGAGCAGGGGGGGCCGTGCGCCGGCCTGTTCAGGGTTTCACGTGAAACCGTTCCCGTTTGCCTGCTTCGGCTTGGTCTGCACAGCGGCTTGCCATACTCTTGCGACTCAACTCCCAAAACAGGCCCCGGCAGCCTTCAATGGATCCGTGAGATGACAGAAGATCGGTTAACTCAGATCCCTACCAACTGGACGACGATCAGCAGCGCCCACACCCCCGGCCCAGATAGCCAGAAGGCCATGAATGAGCTCGTTGGGCGGTATCATGATGCAGTCACCCGGTACATCCACTTGAAGGTGAGAGACAGACACCTCGCCGACGAGGTCTTGCAAGAGTTCTGGACCAAGCTGCTCACCGGCAAACTGGCCGGCGCCGACAAGGACAAAGGGCGGTTTCGCGACTACCTGCGCACGGTCCTGCATCGTCTGATCATCGATCATTTTCGCGGCCGCAAGTTTCAGCCGCTTCCTCCCGGCGACCTCCTCGATTCCTCCACACCCGACGAGGACTTCGATCGGGTCTGGCGAGATGCCGTGCTCAACCGAGTCTGGTCCCGCCTCGAGACCTACCAGGCCGTGACTCCCAAGAATCGCTATGCCAGTGTTTTGCAACTGCGACGTGATTACCCCAAAGCCTCAATCGAGGAGATCGCCGAGCGGCTTACCCAAACAACCGGCGCCTCGATGACACCTGAGGCCTTCCGTAAGAATCTCCAAAGGGCACGGGCCAAATTCATCGAGCTGCTGATCCTCGAGCTGAGAGAAACCACCCACCCGACCAGCAATGAGGTTGTCGAGGCCGAGATCTACGACCTTGGGCTAGGTTACCTATATCGCCGGTACACGACTCTGGCCGATCGATGAAACCCTGGCATTGCCAGGTGCCAGGATCCTCCACAAAGCATCGGAACGGATCGTTGCTCGCCACCTTTCCGCAACGTTGAGAGCACCTGCAAGCGATGAAAAATCGCCAATCCCCTTGACCGCCCTGTTTCACCTTGTACAGTTTAACGAGGGCAAAGCGCGCAGGGCTATCAAGTGGCCGCGTGCATTCAGCCATGACCTGGGAACACTCTGAGAGTCAATTCTCGGAGGGTATGCGCTCCGCGCGATGAGCATCAGAGAGGAGCGGCGATGCTGGTTCTCTCCCGCAAGAAGAACGAAAGCATCATTATCAACGACAACATCACGGTGACCGTGATCGAGATCCGGGGTGACAAGGTTCGTCTAGGCATCGAGGCCCCCAAGGATGTCACAGTCCATCGCCGCGAGGTCTACGATGCCATTCAGAACCAGGCTCGCGCGCTCGATTCGGGAACCAAGGTTCCAGCCCCGGATGTTTGAGGTCGCTGGTCCCTTCGCCTGTTGAACAAGCGAATGATGATGCACCTGTTGGGTCGATTTTTCGATCGAACTTGTGCACTCATCATGTGCCGCCTCAGTCCGCCCCGGTACGGTTCGCCCCGATTGCCTGCGGGTATGTCCTTCTGAGCA
This sequence comes from Planctomycetaceae bacterium, assembly GCA_019237095.1. Classification (GTDB taxonomy): domain Bacteria; phylum Planctomycetota; class Planctomycetia; order Isosphaerales; family Isosphaeraceae; genus Aquisphaera. The sequence continues at coordinate 4,571 of JAFAHT010000294.1, read as the reverse complement.
ACCGGACAAACTCCCGCATCCAGGGGCCATTGTCTGGCCAGCCGCGCACGGACACGAGGGTCCCGTCCACGACCACGTCACGATTCACGAACTCGCCGCCGCCAGCGCGAACGTCGGGTTCGAGCTCAGGGTAGCAGGTCAGAGTTCTTCCCTTCGCCAATCCCGTGGCCAGGACCAGTAAAGGCCCATGGCAAGTGGCGGCGATCGGCTTTCCGGTCTCCAGGAAGTGGCGAACTATGGAAACCGCCGCCGGCCGGTTTCTCAAGTATTCCGGTGCTCTTCCACCGGGGAGGACGAGACCGTGATACTGATCGGCCTTCACCTCGTCCAGCCCGAGATCGGCTTCCACGCGATAGCCGGGTTTCTCGGTGTAAGTGTCGAAGCCCGGCTCGAAGTCGTGTACTACCGAAAGGAAAGCCCTCTTCTTAAGACTCGCGATCTGAACTTTCCAGCCCTCTTCTTCGAGGCGGTACTTAGGGTAATAGATCTCCTGCGCCTCTCCAGCATCACCTGTCAGCAAGAGGATCTTGAGCATGGAGAATCCCTCCGTCGACGACCTTCCCCTAGATAATGCGTTTTCGCGATACCTTAACGCGTTGCCCGTCGGGTTTCAACAGTCTGGCGTTTTTCCCAGCGAACTGGCGGCCCACTCCTTCGGGAGGCCCGATCGATCGCTTGACCCCGCCAGTCCGATGCGATTACATTATTCCCAGATCGAACCGCATGGCCCCGTCGTCTAGCCTGGCTCAGGACACATGCCTTTCACGCATGCAACACGGGTTCGAATCCCGTCGGGGTCACTAGCCAATCGATCGCCCTTCGCCCCACGGTCAAGCCGGACCCGGTTCGGCGCCCAGGGCGTGTAGATGCGTCGCCACGCAGGCGGCGAGGATGGGCAGGTTGTATCCCCCCTCGAGCACGCTGACGATCCGGCCCTGCGCGTGTGCCTCAGCCACCTCGACGATTTCCCTGGTGATCGTCTCGAAATCTTCGGTCTCCAGTCCCAGGTCTCCCACAGGGTCCTCGGCATGGGCATCGAATCCGGCGCTGACCAGAACGAGTTCGGGCTTGATGCGGTCGGCCAGGGAATGCAGGCCGGCTCGGAACGCCGCATGGTACTCGGACCGCCGCGTGCCGTGGGCCAAGGGGATGTTCAGGGTGTGGCCAAGTCCCGCTCCGGTACCTGTTTCACCCTTCGCCCCGGTTCCGGGATAGAACGGAAAGCGATGGATCGAGAGGAACCCGACCCGCTCGCTGTCGTAGTAGAGCGCCTGGGTGCCGTTGCCGTGGTGCACGTCGAAATCGACGATCAGAACGCGGTTCAGCCCGAACCGTTCGAGTGCCTCCGCGGCCGCCAGCGAAACGTTGGCGAAGATGCAAAACCCCATACCATCGCCACGGAGGGCATGATGTCCCGGAGGACGGATCAGGCACAGAGCCCGCCGATCTCGGCCGCTCATCACGTCTGAGACTGCCTCGATGGCCGCGCCCGCCGCCAGCCTGGCCGCGACCATCGAATGTGGGAAAACCCATGTATCGGGATCGACAGATCCGCCACCCCGCGCCTCGAGCCGTTCGAGCTCCCGGATGTATCCGGATTCATGAACCCTCAAGAGCTCCTCGTTGGTTGCTTCGCGCACGCGTCCTGAAGGACATGTGTTGAGATACCCGGATCGCTCCAGATGCCGCAGGATCGCCGTCAGCCGTTCGGGGCGCTCGGGGTGCCCTCCCGGTACGCGATGTTCGATCATCCGACGATCCGTGAACAGAGTAACGGCCATGACTACTCCTGATCGCCTCGCAACCGCGGAAATGATGGGTGCTGCTGCTGTGATTCATAAATCATAACAAAACCAGAGCCGAACCGGGCAAGTCCCGTGCTCCTGAGGGCCGTCGTGTTTTCTGCCGCCCTCCCTCCCACGAGTCTAAGTTGTTTCACGTGAAACCGCCTGGATGGGGGAGGCTGCCCGCCCGGCGCTCGTTTGCTCGCGACAGGTGGCTTCTGTAAAATCACCGGGCATGGCCCCAGCACGCAACAACTCTGCGCTTTCCAACCTCCTTTCGCGCGAGGTTCTCATCGTCGGATTGCTGACGATGGCGGGAGCGGTACTCAGGTTCTGGGGGTTGCCGCGGCTGGGTCTGTCACATTTCGACGAGGGCATCTACGCCATCGCCGGGCTCTGGTCGGTGTCGCCCAGGGGCCTGGCAAGCCTGGATCCAACATTGATTCCCTACGCTCCGCCAGGTTTTCCGATCCTGGTGGGCGTCGCCTATCTTGGGCTGGGCGTCAGCGACCTCGCGGCGATTCTCGTCTCGATGTTGGCCGGGACACTGACGATCCCGGCGGCAGCCTGGCTGGCACGACGGACATCCGGGGCAGGGGCCGGCGCGGCTGCCGCGGCACTGGTCGCGTTATCGGGATTTCACGTCGCCTTCTCCCGCGTGGCACTCACCGACGCCTCGTTTCTGCTCTGCTGGATTCTGGGACTTGCCTGCGGCCAGCGCTTCCTGGAACGGCCCAGGCTCTCCAGCGCGATCGCCCTGGGACTGAGCGTGGGCCTGGCGCAGTGGTTCAAGTACAACGGCTGGCTGCTCGGGGTGTTCGTCGTCCTGGCGGCGTGCCTGGGCGTCCTCGTGGACCCGAAAGAACGCCATCGACCAAGAATCCGGGCTGTCTGGGGGTTCGGTCTGCTCGCCGTGCTCCTTGCCGTCGCGGTCTACAGGCCATGGTTCGCCTTCGTCGAATCGCACGGAGGATACGCCGGATTGTTGAAGCATCACCAAAGCTACATGGGAGGCTTCAACTCGTGGCCGCCCCATCTGCGGCTCCAGCTCGAGCAGATGGCAGCACTCTCGGGCGGACCCGCCTGGAACGCGACGGAATTCCTGGCCGCGGTTCTCTGCTGCAAGCTGGTGCTTCTTCCCCTGGGAAAACCGAACCGCTATGGGGCCTCACTCCTGCTTGCGATCCTCGTTCTCGTTTTTCCTTTCTACTACTGGTGGCTCGGAGCCGGATGGGTCCTCGATCCCCGGCAGCGGCGGAGCCCGAGCAAGCGGTTGCTGGCGGCGGCCTGGCTTGGCCTGTCAATCCTGACCCCGTTTTACCATCCGTATGCGCGGCTCTGGCTGCCGCTGCATTTTCTGGGCTGGATCATGACGGCAAACCTCATCAATCAGGGATTTCCAACCCCGCAGCCGAAACCCGGCAAGTCCGCTCCCCCACTCGAGCCTGGAAATCTTCACGGGATCAATACATGGGAGTGGATCGCCTGCGGTACTGCAATGCTGGCGATCGCGTTCCTGGGCCCCGACATGTTGCGCTCGCCGACGATGGGTCCCGGTGAATTACCAGGGCCGCTGGCACCCTCGGACTTGCTGAGGAACGGCGTCAGGAAGGCAGTTGCCGATCTGCCGGCCGGCACACCGGGACTGCGTCTGCTGGCTCGCCCTCCGGTCACGTTCTACGTGGGCGGCCGGGTGCCGGTGCAGGTGGAACCCGACCTGGCGCGGCTGCTCGCGCCTGGGAACCCCCGGCTCCGGGCCCTGGTGGACCTGGCCCAGTTGCGTCAGGAAGGGGACCCCAAGACAGCGTCCGCGGTGCTCCTTGGCCGCTGGGAGATCGTCCGCGAATACCCGACACAGTTGAGCCTCCCGGCCCTGCTGGATATCGACCCGGCTGCTGCCCGGGCCGGCAGGTCGGAGTCGTTGAGCGCCCCGCTCTGGCTGCTTAGTCCCAGAACCGCAGGACCTGCCTGATGAACCAGAACCCGCAGCCCCCCGTTTCGCTCTGGCCCGATCGGCGGGCCCTCGGTCCGATCACCGACCTGTACCAGCTCACCATGATGGCCGGTTATTTTGCCGCGGGCATGGCGGGGAAGCGGGCCACGTTCGAGCTTTTTGTGCGGAGAATGCCGCCACATCGCGCCTACCTCGTCTTCGCCGGGCTCGAACAGGCGATCGGTGACCTCCTCGCGCTGGCATTTTCGGCCGATCAAATCGAGGGGATTCGCCGCTTTCCCGTCTTCGCACACGCCGACCCCGCATTCTTCACGATGCTGGGCTCGCTGCGATTCGAGGGCGAAATCTGGGCAGTTCCCGAAGGCACCATCGTGTTCCCGGGCGAGACGCTGCTGCGGGTGACCGCCCCGTTGCCCCAGGCCCAGTGGCTTGAGACCTTTCTCCTCGCCTCCCTCTCCTACCCGACGCTCGTGGCGTCGAAGGCAGCGCGCGCAGTGACCGCGGCCAGGGGGCGCACCCTGATTGACTTCGGGGCGCGTCGCGGCCACGGGCCGCACAGTGGGCTGCTCGCGGCGCGCGCTGCCTACATCGCCGGTTTCGACGGGACCAGTCACGTCGAGGCAGCCCGGCTGTTGAGAATCCCCGCATCGGGGACGATGGCTCATTCGTGGGTACAGTCGTTCGATTCCGAAGCGGAGGCTTTCACCGCATACGCCCGTGCTTTCCCGGGCACGACGACACTGCTCATCGACACCTACGACACGCTCGAAGGTGCGCGCGCGGCCGCCGCCATCGATCCTCCGGTGCTGGCGGTCCGGATTGACAGCGGCAAT
>JAFAHT010000248.1 GCA_019237095.1 Planctomycetaceae bacterium | reverse complement strand
ATCTGTGCCTCCTCCTCGGCCTGGAGTTCCTCCTCGGAAAGCGTGGCCCGGTCGTCGTCGTTGTTGATGCCCTCGGCGAAGAGGGATGGCATACCGACATGGCTGTTCGGCTTGGTCTGCTCCTTCCCGGTCGCATCCAATTGCCGCTGCACCGTGCGGCGGTGGACGCGGAGCGTGCGGGCGAACGCCTCAACTGACGAGAGCAGACGCTGTTGCAGCCCGGAAATCAGCAGGGCCGCGCTAGCCTGCTTGCGCTTGGTCTCGTCCTTCAGGCGCTCTTCTCTCAGTTCCCGGTACTGGTCGAGCAGGACCGAGAGACGCAGCTCGGGGGTGTTGGCTGGCAGGCCGCTCAGGTCGATCTGGCGGACGACCCGCCTGGGGAACCCTCCGGCAACGGCCCGAAGGTCTTCCTTGAGCCGGCGGACCATCACGGCGTCGAGGACTTTCTTGGCCCGGACGGGGACGCCCCGGCAGAAGCGCTGCGGGTCGAGGATTTCGAGCAGTGCGGAGAAGCTATTCGAGTGCCCGTTATGAGGGGTGGCCGAAAGGAAGAGCCGGTGCTCGAACCGGCCTGCCAGGTCACGGATGGCCCGGGTGATCTTCGAATCGATGGCATACTTCGCGCCGCTCGACGGGGCGGCGTGGTGGGCCTCGTCGAGGATCAACAGTGAACCAGCCCGGAAGTCTCCGAGCCAGTCACGAAGTGTGGCGGTGTAGGTCTCGTCGATCAGCAGCCGGTGAGACACCAGGAACCGGGTGTGTGTTGTCCACGGGTTGACCCCGTAGCCTCTCTCCTGCCGGACCCGGGCGATGTATTCCTTGTCGAGGATCTGGAAGACCATGCCGAACCGGTCCTCAAGCTCTTCGTGCCATTGCAGCAGCATCGAGGGCGGACAGGACACCACGATGTCCTGGGCCTTCTTGCGGAGCAGGAGTTCCCGGGCGATCAGTCCGGCCTCGATCGTCTTGCCGAGGCCGACGTCATCAGCGATGAAGAGGTTCACCCGAGGCAGGCGGAGGGCCTTTTGTAGGGGCTCCAGTTGATAGGCATCGATCCGGATACCGGCCCGGAAGGGGGACTGGAAGAGGTTCGGGTCGGTCGATGTCACACAGTTCCACTGGAGGGTGTGCAAGTAAGCCGAGAACAGTTTCGGCGGGTCGAACCCCTTGCTCGCGATCTTCTGCCAGGATTCGGCTGTGATCGGCTCGGAATCGACCTCCTTCTCCCAGAGCACTTCGAGGGGCTGCCCCTGGGCGTCGTCATCGAGGCAGGACATACGCACGAGGGTGGCGTCATCCCCGGCCGCGCGAGGGACGACCTCTTCCACGAAGTATTGGCGTTGCCGGACGCGGACAATTTGCCCTGCCTCGGGAGCCCGCGGCATCGGCTTGGTTTCATCGAGAGTCGTCACTACGTCGCCCATGAGTATCAATCAACGAAATATGAACATTCATCATGATCACACATCGAGCGAGAAAGATCGATCACCCTGCATGTTACCATGCGCGAGGCTTGAATCCATCCCCCCAGTGAACCAGGGTCTCTGGCTTGGCCACGCATGACGGCGGGCTCGGACCGTTTCCGGCTGCGCGAACTCCGCGTTTCTCAACATTTCTCAACATTTTACGGCTCATCTGTTCAGTCCATGGATACCCAGCTCGGCGTGCGGCATCGACGGCGGACCCCGACGATTCACCGCGATCGTGCTCAACGAATAATCTCCACCGGTAGCTTGGGGGCTGCATGATGGGATTCCTCGATGTGCTTGGCTGACGGGATGTTGCCTCCGTCTCCTCCTCTCAAAAACCCTTGTGCGGTCTGGACTTAAATCCAATCAATAGGATCTTTCCAGGTTGCATATTCGGGGCGAAATGGGTTACAATCAAGATCTTTGCGGAGGAGCTACCTGCCAGGGATATTACGCAGCTTTGCGCCGTCCTGGCGGTGAGAAGTCATTCGAGGTTTGCCGAGGGATCGACCCACCGTGAGTACCGCTGAATTACCCCCGCCCGCCGAGCCGCTTGCCCCCCTACCGCTGGACATCGAAGAGGAGCTCAAGGAGAGCTACCTCAACTACGCGATGTCGGTCATCATCAGCCGCGCTTTACCAGATGTCCGCGACGGGCTCAAGCCCTCACAACGGCGGATCCTGGTGGCGATGCGCGATCTGGGGCTAAGTCCAGGTTCGTCCACAAGCAAGTGCGCCGGGATCGTCGGCGAGACGATGAAGCGCTATCACCCTCACGGTGATAATTCGATCTATCCCACCTTGGCACGCCTGGCCCAGTGGTGGAACATGCGGCATCTGCTGATTACCGGGCAAGGCAATTTTGGCAGCATTCACGGATTGCCCCCGGCGGCAATGCGATACACCGAGGCGAAGCTCAGCCCGGTAGCAGCCGAGATGCTCGAGGACATCAATCTCGACACCGTCGACTTTCAGCCGAATTATGATGAAAAGTACCAGGAGCCGCGGGTCCTGCCGGGAAAGTTCCCCAACCTGCTGGTCAACGGTTCGGGCGGCATTGCCGTCGGCATGGCGACGTCGATTCCACCGCACAATCTCGGCGAGGTCTGCGACGCCTTGATCGCCTACATCGACGATCCGGAGATCGAGCTCGACGAGATCATGGAAATCCTACCAGGGCCCGACTTTCCCACCGGCGGCACGATCTGCGGTCGGCTGGGCATCAAGGAAGCGTATCTGAACGGCCGGGGCCGGGTCGTCGTGCGGGCCCGCTCAAGCGTCGAGGAGCAGAAAGACGGCCGGGCCCAGATCGTCTTCTCCGACATCCCTTACCAGCTCACCAAGGAGCCCCTGCTCAAGAAGCTGGCCGACCTGGTGAACGGTGGGCGGATCACGGGCGTTGCCGACATCGTGGACGAGAGCGACCGCAAGCAGCCGGTGCGGATCGTGGTCAAGCTCAAGAAGGGTGAAGACCCCACTGTCGTTCTCAACCAGCTCTACGAGTTCTCGCCACTCCAGGATACCTTCAGCGTGATCATGCTGGCACTGGTTGACGGCCGGCCCAGGACCTTGCCTCTGAAAGAACTCTTGCGGCTGTTCATTGAGCACCGGATCAGCGTGATCCGCCGGCGGACTCAGTACCAGCTTCGCCAGGCCCGCCAGCGCGCCCATATCGTCGAGGGCTTGTTGATTGCCCTGCACCACATCGACGAGATCATTCGCGTGATCCGCTCATCGGCCAACCCGTCTGAGGCGCGCACCCGGCTCATGGCCATGGAAGTTTCGGCCGAGATCTTGCGGCGAGCTTTGAATGATCCCGAGGCCAAGGCATCGACCAGCCTCACCCGGATGCAGGCCGATGCGATCCTGGCCATGCAATTGCAACGGCTCACGGGGCTGGAAGCCGACAAGCTGGCCCAGGAATACACCGGCCTGAAGACCGACATCGCGGGTTACGAGGCAATCCTTGCCGAGGAGGGCTTGATCCTCGACCTGATTCGCGCTGACCTTCGCGAGCTCAAGGACAAGTATGCCAATCCCCGGCGCAGCGCCATCACCGATGAAGAACTTGGCGACTACGACAAGGAAACCCTGATCCGCGAGGAGTACATGGTGGTGACCGTCACGCACGACGGCTTCATCAAGCGCCAGCTTCCCTCGACCTACCGTGCCCAGGGCCGCGGCGGCCGCGGGATCACGGCCACCAACACCCGCGAGGGAGACTTCCTCGAACACATGTTCGTCGCACTCACGCACGACTACATCTTACTCTTCACAGATCACGGTAAGGTCTACTGGATCAAGGTCTACGACCTGCCCATGGCCACGCGCACCTCGGGTGGCCGGGCCATGGTCAACCTGCTGCAGCTTTCCGAAGGAGAAAAAGTCACGGGAGTGGTTCCCGTGCGCGAGTTTCGCGCGGACGAATGCCTCATGATGGTTACTCGCCGTGGGACCGTGAAGAAGACCCAGCTGAAGGCCTTCCGTCGTCCGCTGGGCCGGGGCATCATCGCTTTGGGCCTGGAAGAAGGAGACCAGCTCATTGGCGTGGCCCGCATTAAAGCCGGCGACCAGGTCATCCTGAGCACCCGCTCCGGGATGGCCATCCGGTTCGACGAGTCGGACGTTCGTCCCATGGGCCGGCCCGCCCACGGAGTCAAGGGTATTACCCTCGACGAGCAAGACGAAGTTGTTGGCATGGTGGTCGCCAACGGCGAGGAGGATCCGGCAAGCCTTCTGACGGTTTGCAGCAATGGATACGGCAAGCGCACCATGTTGACCGAATACCGGTCTCAGAACCGTGGCGGCAAAGGGCTCATCGATATCAAGACCAGCGACCGCAACGGCTCCGTCGTGGCCGTGACCAAGGTGACGGATGCCGATGAGGTCATGCTCACCACCGCTCGAGGAATCCTCATCCGCACCCGGGCCGCCGATACCCGGCCGATCGGCCGCAACACCCAAGGGGTCCGCCTGATCAGGCTGGACGAGGGAGATACCGTCGGCAGTCTCGCCAAGCTTCCCGAGGAAGAACTAACCGCCGTTGTTCCTCTCGAGCCGGCCGATCATCCTGACGGGGGTCTCGAGCCAGGTGCTTTGCCATCGCCTCATATCCTCGATGACGGCGTTGCCGAGGCCGAGGCCAGCGACCATCTCGATGCCGACGCCGGTGAGACGGAAATGGAAGCGAACTGACCACTCGATCGCAGTTCCGAAAACCTCGCCCCGCTACAAGACGGCTTGCCGGGGTGATCCCTGGCTGATTACCTTAGCGAATCTTGTGGCATGGGCTAACTTCGTAAGCGGCAACGGGGATGGGCATGGAGTTCTCGATCAAACGCATACTGGTGACAGGGGGCTGCGGGTTCATCGGCGCCAACTTCATTCGTCTCGAGCTGGAGGTCGACCCGGACATCTCGATTACCAATCTCGACGGACTGACGTACGCCGGCAATCCCGACAACCTCGCGGACCTTTCCGCCAATCCGCGGTATCGCTTCGTTCACGGTGACATTGCCAACCGCGCAACGGTCCTGAAACTGATGGCCGATGGCGGTTACGACGCTATTGTCAATTTCGCGGCCGAGAGCCATGTGGACCGCTCGATCAGTGATGCCACGCCATTCTTGCGGACAAACATCCTGGGAACCCAGTGCCTCCTCGATGCGGCCAGGGAGGCCAAGACCCCGCGCTATGTTCAGGTCTCCACCGACGAGGTCTACGGAACCCTCAAACCCGCCGAGCCGGCGTTTACCGAGTCTACACCGCTGGCCCCGAATAGCCCTTATGCTGCCAGCAAGGCGGGGGCCGATTTCCTGGTCCGTGCCGCTTACCACACGCACGGCATGAACGCCGTGATCACTCGCTGCTCCAACAATTACGGCCCGTACCAGTTTCCCGAGAAGCTAATCCCGCTGTTCATCACCAATGCCCTGGCGGACATTCCCCTGCCCGTCTACGGCGATGGCATGCAGGTTCGCGACTGGATCCACGTCCGCGACCACTGCCGCGGTATCGCCGCAGCGCTCCGCCGCGGCCGCGCGGGGGAAGTCTATAACTTCGGCGGCCGCAGCGAGCGGTACAACATGGACGTGACCAAGGCTGTGCTCCGACTCACCGGTAAACCGGCAACCCTGATCCGGCACGTCACGGACCGCCCCGGCCATGACCGCCGTTACGCCGTCGACTGCGCGAAGGCCGAGTCTGAACTGGGCTGGGCCCAGACCGTCACCTTCGAGCAGGGACTGGCCGAAACGGTCGACTGGTACAAGACGCACTCCACGTGGATTGAACGTGTGCGCTCAGGAGCTTACCGAGAATCGGCTGGCTGATTCCTTTTTTGGGGAGAGCCATACGTGCGTGCGCTTGTCACGGGTGTCACGGGTTTTGTGGGAGGTCATCTCTGCGAGCACCTGGTGGCCGCGGGAGACCTGGTAGTCGGCATATCTGCATCAGGCCGCTGGCCAGCCGTGCTGGCGCACCTGAACCGGTCGGTGCGGATCGAGAGTTGCGATCTGGCCGACGTCGATGAATCGCATCTCTCCAAACTCTTGAATCGCAAGCAACCCGAGGTAATCTATCATCTGGCCGCGCAGTCGAACCCACACGCCAGCCTGTCCGATCCACGCGGCACCTGGGCCTTGAATCTGGGGGGCACGCTCAACCTGCTCGAGGCCGTGAAGGCCGCCGCGCTGGAACCAAGGCCTCGCGTGATTCTTGTAAGCTCCGGGGTCTGCTACGGCAATCCTGCCCCGGAGCACCTGCCGGTCAAGGAAGACTGCCCCTTGCGACCGAACAACCCCTACGCGGCTAGCAAAGCCGCGGCCGACCTCCTGGGCATCCAGCACCATCTCGCTCACGGTACCGATGTGGTCATGGTCCGGCCGTTCAATCATGCCGGCCCACGGCAGTCGCCGACCTACGTCCTGGCGGCCCTTGCACACCAGGTCGCCGAGGTCGAGGCTGGGCGCAAAGCCTATCTGGAGATTGGCAATCTCGAGGTCGTTCGTGACTTCACCGACGTTCGCGACGTGGTCCGCGGCTACCGCCTCCTTGCCCAGCACGGAAAACCAGGCGAGATCTATAACCTTGGATCTGGTCGAGGAACGAAACTCGCAGACGCCTTGGACCACCTCATCACCCTGTCCCGCCAACCGGTCGAGGTCCGGATCGACCCAGCGCGGATGCGCCCCGTCGATCAGCCGCTCTTGGTTGCCGATGCGAGTAAGCTTCGTGCTGCGACTCGCTGGGAACCGGTTTACAGCATGGAGCAAACCCTGGTCGATATGCTTGACAACTGCCGTAGCGGACTCTCTTCTCCACAATGAATGTCGAGAAAGAGGCGTTCGCTCAGGATGATGGCATCAAGATCAGCATGTCGGGCAAGCTCCCGCTGTCTGGCCTTATTCACTCTCTCGCCTGGCAGCTTCCGACGTTCCACGCGGAACCGGCCGGCGTCCCGTCCTTGTTCCAGGTGCTGTCGGCTCTTATCATGGGCGATCATCCCAGGTGTTGCGTGCGATCCGGGGAGCCAGCCGGATTCACAGCGCTCGAGCGGAGAACCGACACACATGGCAACTACGACCAACTACCTTGCGCTGGACCTGGGAGCTGAGAGTGGCCGGGGTCTGCTGGGCCGCTTCGATGGCAGCCGGCTCGCGCTGGAGGAGATCCACCGCTTCCCCAATAGTCCGGTGAAGCTACTCGACACACTTTATTGGAACCTTCCCGGGCTCTTTGACGAGATCAAGACGGCGCTGCGAAAGACGGCCGCGTTGGGGGCCACGCTCGATGGAATCGGCGTTGACACCTGGGGCGTCGATTTTGGCCTGGTGGGGCGAGGCGACGTACTCCTGGGAAACCCCGTCCACTACCGTGATGCGCGGACTGAGCGAATGATCGAGGCGGCATTTCAGCGCATTGCTCGTGAGCGGATCTACCAGATCACCGGTTTACAATTCCTGCCGTTCAACACGATTTACCAGCTCCTCGCTTTGAAACAGGCCAGGTCACCACTGTTGGATGTGGCCGAGACACTCTTGATGATGCCAGACCTTTTCGGTTGGCTGCTGACCGGCCGGCGCGCCGGTGAGCATACAGACGCCTCGACCACCCAGCTCCTCGACCCTCGCACCGCCACCTGGTCCGATGAGCTCTGCCAGGCTCTCGAACTACCGCGTGCCATCCTGCCGTCACTGATAGAGCCAGGAAGCGAACTTGGACCACTGCGGAAATCCGTAGCGGAAGAGACCGGGATGACCCAGCCCGTAGTCGTCATCGCACCGGCCACGCACGACACGGCAAGCGCCGTGGCCGCGGTGCCAGCGTCTGGTTCGCCGTCATCATCCGTACCACCCGACTGGTGCTACCTTAGCTCGGGAACCTGGTCGCTTCTGGGTGTGGAAGTGCCGCATCCTGCGATCAACGCCGAAACGATGCGGTATAATTTCACCAACGAGGGGGGCGTGGCGGGGACGACTCGATTGCTCAAGAACATCATGGGACTCTGGCTCGTCCAGGAGAGCCGTCGAACCTGGGCACGCGCCGGGCGGGAAATGAGTTACGAGGAGCTCACTGCCCGAGCCCAGGTTGCCCCCCCTTTCTCTGCTCTGGTCGATCCCGATGATGCTTCCTTTCTGGCGCCTGGCGACATGCCAACCCGCCTGGCCTCCTTCTGCACGCAGACCGCTCAGAAGCCGCCCCAAGACGAGGGGGCGCTTGTCCGCTGCTGCCTGGATAGCCTGGCTCTGAAGTACCGGTGGACGATCGAGCGGCTCGAATCCATCCTGGGCACCACCATCAAGACAATCCACGTGGTCGGTGGCGGGACCAAGAACAGGCTGCTGTGCCAGTTCACCGCGGATGCCTGCGGCAGGCCTGTCCATGCCGGTCCCGTCGAGGCAACGGCAATCGGCAACATCCTGATGCAAGCGATCGGTCGCCGGAAGCTCGGCTCGATTGCAGAGCTCCGCGCCGTGGTTGCCCGCTCGTTCCCCGTCACCATCTACGAGCCGCGTGATAGCTCCGCATGGGCCGACGCCGCCGGGCGGTTTGCCGCGTTGGTCAATGGCTCATGACAACGCTCTTTCTTCTTCCTGGCGCCATGGGTTGCGCTGGGATGATGAAAAGTTGGAGTTGCCCTTGGTTTCCATTCGTCCTGGGTTTGCCTGAACATCTTCAGGAAGTGGTCGATCCCTTGCTTCCAGGACGATCGGTGTCATCGCATCTGAACGTCTTCCGGTAAGCCCAAGTCGCGCAACGCGGCCTTGGCTGCCTCCACCTTCGTTTCGATGGCCGAGTCACCTGGGGGGACCTCGAATTCCACTTGTAACTTCAAGCCTGGGGTGGTCGAGACCAGCGGTGAGAGGACTTTCGTGTAGAAGTTCATCCACTTCTGGGGTGGTACCGTGCCTTGCCAGGCGCATCCCTTTC
>JAFAHT010000129.1 GCA_019237095.1 Planctomycetaceae bacterium | reverse complement strand
AGCTTCCCGAGGCCTATCGCGAAGCCGTTGTTTTGCATTACGTTGAGGGCATGGATTACTCACAGATCAGCCAGATCACCGGAGTATCCGCAGGCGCCCTGCGGGTCAGGGCACTGCGCGGCCGCAATCTGTTGCGGGGTCAACTCGGTCCAGTGGTCGACACATGGTTGAATGCAGCTCCGGAAATCGAGGGCGGGTTGTAACATTTTTGCGGGTTCGGTGAACTAATTGCATGTCAAGTTTTTGCGGGTTCGGTGAACTAATTGCGTGTCAAGTGCGGCCGGCTTGAGACGATTCATCGGTCTCGCAAAAAAGATTGCTCCGGTGTACATCTTGGGATGGATTCCGCCGGATGTCTCTGGGAGATTCCGCATGCTTGCTCGCCAGGTGCTTTTTGCCGGCCTTGCCGGTGTTTCCCTCTTTGCTCCGTCCGCCCGATGTGACGAGTTCGATTTCTTCGAGAACGAGGTTCGTCCCGTTCTCGCTCAGCATTGCTACAAGTGTCATGGAGCCAAGCAGCAAAAAGGGGGGATTCGGCTCGATGGGCCCAAGCATCTGGAGAACGCGGGCGACGGTTCTGGCCCGCTCGTGGTTCCGGGCGACCTGGAGCAGAGTCGCCTGATCCAGGCGGTGCTTTACACCGATGAACCGAAGATGCCTCCGGCCGGTAAGCTTCCGGATCACGCGATTGATGCCCTCAAGCAATGGGTGAAGAAGGGTGCGCCGTGGCCGGCGGAGAAGGCACGGGAGAGAACGAGCGCGGACCACTGGGCCTTCCGGCCCGTCCGTGCCCCGTCCGTGCCCACGGTGAACGCAAGCGATTGGCCCGTGACAGAGATCGACCGGTTCATTCTCGCGAGGCTGGAAGCCAGGAAACTGAGTCCATCGCCGACCGCCGACCGGCGAACCTTGATTCGCAGAATCAGCTTTGACCTGACCGGGTTGCCTCCCACCGAACACGAGGTCGAGGCCTTCGAGCGCGACCAGGCACCGGGTGCCTACGCCATTCTGGTCGACCGCCTGCTCGCGTCCCCACAGTTTGGCGAGCGCTGGGCCAGGCACTGGCTGGACGTGGCCCGCTATGCCGATTCGAAGGGCCCCAGCGCGAATGCGGAAATCGCCTACCCCTCGGCTTACTCTTTCAGAGATTGGGCCGTGCGTGCATTCAACGTGGATCTTCCTTACGATCAGTTCCTCGTCAAGCAGATCGCGGCCGATCATCAGGCCAGAGTCCGGAACCACCCCGACCTGGCCGCGCTCGGCTTCCTGACCCTGGGCCGGAAGTTCGAGGACAGTGAACCCGACATCATCGACGACCGTCTCGATGTGATCTTTCGGGGCACTCAGGGCCTTTCGATCGGTTGCGCGCGCTGTCACGATCATAAATATGACCCGATTTCCATCCGCGATTACTATGCGCTCTACGGGGTTTTCGCCGGGGCTCAAGAAAAGGACGAGGTGATCGTCACGGGGCCCGAACAGCGGCTCAAGGCGCTGGCCTATGCCGCCGAGCTTCGTGCCCGCTCACGCGATTACAAGCGATTCCTGGAGGCCGAGCGGAAGCGGGTCTTCGGCGACCACCGCCGCAAGGCTGAACAGTATCTCATGGCCGCGCAACTGGGCGGCGGAGAGCCCAGGGTGGACGCAACGGGCAAGCGACCTGACGGCCTTCACCAGGCCATTGTCAATCTGTACAAGACGCTTCTCGAAGGCACCCGGACCGACCACCATCGCGTGATGTCGCCATGGCAGGCCTTCGCGGCCCTCAAGCCTGACGAATTCGCCTCGAAAGCGAAGCCGCTGGCCGCCAGGTTTGCCGCCAATGACGACGAGGAGAAGCCGCTCAACCCCATGGTGGCCCAGCTTTTCTCGGGCAAGCCTCCCGCCGACCTGGCGGAAGTGGCCAGGCGCTATGGGAAGTTGTTCGCGACGATCGCCCGGAAGTGGGAGAAACTGATCGCGGAAGCCGATCGCGCGGATCGAGAACGCCCCACCGAGCTGGACAACGAGGCCGAAGATGAGATCCGCCAGCTCATCTGCGGCCCTGGCGCGCGGCTCGACGATCGCGCGGCGGGCGATATCAAAGACCTGCTTGACAGCGAGCGCCGGGCCAAGCATGACGAGCTCCAGAAGGCGGTCCAGAACTGGACCAACGATTCCTCCGCCCCACCAATGGCCAGGGTCCTCGACGATCCCGACCAGCCCGCCCCGGCGCGGGTTTTCCGTCGCGGCAAGCCCGAAGAGCCGGGCGAAGAGGTGCCCCGGCGGTTCCTGCCGCTGCTAGGAGGGTCTGACGCCAATCCGTTTGTCGATGGCTGCGGTCGTTACGAGCTGGCCAGGGCCATCGCCCGCAAGGACAATCCGCTCACGGCTCGAGTCTGGGTCAACCGGGTGTGGGGGCACCTGCTGGGCCGCGGCCTGGTTGCCATGCCCAGCGACTTCGGCACGCGATCCTCGGCTCCTTCGCATCCCGAGCTGCTGGACTGGCTGGCCTACTCGCTGGTGGCGGACGGCTGGTCGACCAAGCGGCTGATTCGCAAGATCGTCCTTTCCCGAACCTATCAGCAAGCGAGCACCGACCGTCCCGAGCCGCGCGCGAGCGACCCGGCGAACGAGCTGCTCTGGCGGATGAACCGGAAGCGGTTGGAGCTCGAGCCGCTGCGCGATGCGATGCTGGCGGCCTCGGGATTGCTCGATCTGACTGCCGGCGGTCGACCGGTCGACATTGGCGACGAGCCGAACTGCCGCCGCCGCACGTTGTACCTGGCCGTGAAGCGCGAGAGCTTGCCGCCATTCTTCCGGGCATTCGACTTCGCCAACCCGGACCTGCACGTTCCCGCCAGGCACGAGACCACCGTGCCCCAACAGGCGCTCTTTCTGCTCAATGGTCCGTTCGTCGCCGAGCAAGCCAAGGCCCTTGCGAGGCGTGCTGAGCAGGGCTTGCCGACCGACGACGAAACCTGGGTGCGCCAGGCTTACCGAGCAGCCCTGGGGCGCGATCCGAGCACCGAAGACCGCAACCAGGCCGTCGCTTTCCTCGCGGCAGCATCGACTCTGGAGGCCATCGGTCCGGGTCCGACGGCCGCCTGGCGTTATGGAATCGGCGACTGGGACGAGGCCGGCAAGTCGCTGGTGAGCTTTACGCCCCTTACCCACTTTGAAAACGAGCAATGGCAAGCCGGCTCGGAGTTCCCCGATCCGGTCCATGGCTATCTCGCGCTCAGAGCCGAGGGGGGCCATCCGGGCCCGAACCGGCAGCAAGCGGCTGTGCGCCGCTGGGTCGCCCCCAGCGACGGGATGCTGGCCATTGAAGGTCTGGCCAGGCATCAACTGCCAGCGGAAGCATCAGACCCCAAGGCCGACGGCATTCGGTGTCTGATCGTCTCGGCCCGGAATGGAATCCTCTTCGAGGCCGGCGTCCGCAACCGTGAAGTCAGGACGGCCGTCGCGCAGGTCGGCGTGACAAAGGGTGAGTTCATCGACTTCATCACCGACCCGCAGGCCGGCGACGCGTTCGACTCGTTCGGCTGGAAGGTCACCCTTTCGCTCGTTCCCGCCGGGCGGCCGCGGGAGGAATCTTGCTTCGACTCGGCCGCCGATTTTCGAGGGCCTGATCCCACCAGCCCTCCCCTCTCGCCACGCGAAAAACTGGCTCAGGTGCTGCTCCTTTGCAACGAGTTCACCTTCGTCGATTGAGCCCCCAGCCTCCCGGACTGATCGGTGATCAGTACCCCGACGCCATTCATTCTCAAGTACCCGAGGGAGCCCGCATGAGGCGCAAGCGTTATCCTTCCATCGCCACTGGCCAGTTCAATCGCCGCGACTGGCTGGCGAGCGCCGGCTGCGGATTCGGCGGCCTGGCCCTGGCGGCCATCCTGGCCGACCGTGGAAAGGCCGGCGACGGCCCCACGCCAAAGCTGAGCGATCCGCGGTCGACCCATTTCGCCCCCAAGGTCAAACACGTCATCCACGTGTTCCTGGAAGGCGGCCCGAGCCATGTCGACCTCTTTGACCCCAAGCCCGAACTGTCGCGTAATGATGGCAAGCCGATTCCCGTGCCCGGCGAGAACCGCAAGGCCCCGGCCTTCGGCTCCCCCTTCCGCTTTGCCAGGCGCGGGCAATCGGGCCTCGAGATCAGCGCTGCCCTACCCTTGTTTGGTGACCTGGCCGACGACCTCTGCGTGATTCGCTCGATGCACAGCGACGAGGCCGCACACGAGACCGCGATGCTGCTCATGAATTGCGGTAACGCGCGGCTCGCCCGGCCGAGCGTTGGATCATGGATCACTTATGGATTGGGCCGCGAAGATCAGAACCTGCCGGAATTCGTGGTCCTTTACGACAGCAAGCCGCCGGTCAAGGGCGTGGAAAACTGGCAAGCGGCCTTCCTCCCCGCGACTTGCCAGGCCACGGCCGTCGATACTCAGCACCGCGACGTCTCACGCCTGCTCGAGAATATCCATAGCCCGTTCGCAGCAGCAGCCGAGCAGCGGCTCCAGCTCGACCTCCTGAACGACCTCAACCGGCGTCATGCCGCCCATCGGACCAACGACCCACGACTCGAGGCCCGGATCAAGTCGTTTGAACTGGCTTACCGCATGCAAACCGAGGCGACCGACGCCTTCGACGTCGCTCGCGAGCCGGTTCGCGTTCGTGAGCTGTATGGAGACACGTCCGTGGGGCGACAATGCCTGATGGCTCGACGCTTGATCGAACGCGGGGTGAGGTTCGTCCAGGTTTACAACCCGGGCTGGGACCACCACGACACCCTGGCGGACAATCTGCGCAAACAGGCCAAAGGGCTCGACCACGCGCTCGCCGGACTACTCGCCGACCTGAGGCGACGAGACCTCCTCGCCGAAACCCTGGTCGTTATCGGTGGCGAATTCGGGCGTACTCCCGTTGCCGACGGGATCTTCATTTCCAAGAAGCTGGGCAGAGGTCATAACAACCGCGGATTCACGACCATCCTGGCCGGCGGCGGTGTCAAGGGGGGGTACGCCCACGGCAAGACCGATGAATTCGGCTTTCAAGCGGTTGAAGGCAAAGTTCATGTCCATGACCTGCACGCCACGATGCTTCAGCTCCTCGGGCTCGATCACCAGCGCTTGACGTATCGGTACGCCGGCCGCGACTTCCGCCTGACCGACGTGCATGGGAACATCGTCAAGGAAATCCTGGCCTGAAACTGCGCGCAGTCATGGCGATTCGGACGCGGCCGGCGGCAAGGCCGAGCGGGGGTTTCCCACGCTCGGGGCGGCCGCCAGCGCGGCGCTGACGGCGAAGGGGTGCGGATGCGACGGAGGCCCCCCCATGGGCATCGGCATGGGCGGCTGGGGATGCGGCGCAGCCGGCGAGGCGCCAGGCTCCTGGGTGCGAACTCCGGGGACAAACTGCTCGAGGAGCGGCTCGGCCCCCATTGCCACCTCGAGCGACAGCCGGGCGATCCGGTTGCGGAACATCGAGTAGAAGAAGATCGCCGGGATCGAAATGGCGATCCCCTCGAGGGTCGAGAACAGCGCCGTCGAGATCCCGGCCGCGAGCTGGCTGGCCTGCGGCGACGAGCCCTCGAGCGCGATCACGCGAAAGGCCATGATCATACCGTAGACGGTTCCCACCAGGCCAATCATCGGTCCCAGCGTCCCCACGGTGGCAAGGTAGGTCGTGCGATGCTCCATCTCCATGGTGGCGTCTTCATTGGCCAACTCCATCGCGCGCTGCGCCATGGGCAAGCCAACGGGGAGCTTGCGCACGCCCGCCGTCAAGATCTGCGCCAGCAGCGAGCTGTCGGCGGTCAGCCGGTGGTAGGCCTCACTGTACTTCTTCTGCTCGAGCAGTTCGTGGAGCTCGCCGACCAAGGGGCCAGGCATGGCGATCGAGGTCCGATAGCGGAGGGCCATCCAGACGACCAGTGCGAACAGGTAGAAGGACATCGCGGCGATCACCAGACCGATCGGGCCGGAAGCGCGAGCCATCCACGCCAGGAACGATTCGTTACCACTGACCCGCGGCACTCCGGGCTTGCCATCCAAGGCCGTGCCGCCAACCTCTTGCCCTTCGCCTTCGTCCTCGACGGCCGCCGCGGCGCGGCCCCCGCGAGTGCCGAGATCCGACGGCTCTTGCGCCCGGGCGCTGGTCTGCGCCACGGCCAGGACATCCGGGCCAGCCACCATGGCGCACCAGACCAGAACCAGAACCGAGGGCAACCAGACCGCCATGACCGTAGCCCGAATGCAATCACGCGAAACCCTCACCAGCCAACCTCCCCGGCCCCGGCCGCTTACTTCATGCCTCGACACAAGTCCCGACCGGCTCTGACTCTGCCACCGGCACCTCATGTCACCTTAGCGATTTCGGGAAGACCAAACAACGCAAACCGCGGCCGATCATGCCCGAAGAACGACCAGCCCCGACTGCCATGACGGATTGCCCAGGAGATGCGGCCGGCAGGGGCCGAACGTACTGCGCAACTTGTTCCGGTTGCATGAACATCGCATCCTTTGGTGATTTCAACGCGAATTATTTTTGGTCAAACTATTTCACCTTTACGGGCACCCTTGCCGAGATATTATCCTGCCACTTCGGAGCTTTCCACGTCGGGCGTTATCTATCACGAAAGCACGCATGCTTGGCATGGTGAGGGGCGTTGCCATGGCTCGAATTACGTTGCGCGAGGATCGGTTTGCCACCGAGGCAAGCCGGCAGGAGTATCGAGGCCTCGAGGCTGGAGACATCCTCTACTTTCCAACGTCACCGCCACTCGTCACCGACGGGGAGCGGACCTTCCTGGTGACCCAGAGACAAATTGACGGCTCACTCTACAAGAACATCAGCTACCGGCCGACCGAAGATCGGCTCAGGGGCGTCGATCAGAAGGACGCGGCCCAGTTGAAGCGGGTCCACGAGATCATGCGTGCCTTCTCGAACCGGTCGATCGCATTCGCGGCATCGTTCCTCAAGCATTATGCGTCAGCCTGGAAAATCGACTACGCAAGTTTCCGGCCGATCGAGGAACAAGGTCGCAAGGCTTCCTTGCATTCACGCAATGATCTGCTTCATTTCGACTCGTTCCCGACCCGGCCCTCGCACGGCGATCGTCTCTTGCGAATCTTCGCGAACATCCATCCGGAGCGGTCCCGGATCTGGCTCACCTCGGACCATTTCGAGGCTTTGGCGCGCCGGTTCGCGGGTAAGGTCGGCCTGACCAGAACCCCCAGCCGGCTAGACACCTGGAAACGGGCAGTCGTGAAGGTCGGCGCGCGGATGGGACTGCCGGTGATCGACCGTCCTCCATATGACGCCTTCATGCGGAGGATTCATCACACCATGAAGGAAGACGCCGCATTCCAGGAGAGTTGCCGCAAGGATCGCTGGGAGTTTCCCGCCGGCTCGGCCTGGATCGTCTTCACCGACGGCACCAGCCACGCCTGCCTGAGCGGCCAGTACATGCTGGAACAGACCTTCATCGTCCGCCGCTCTGGCTTGACCTGCCCCGATCTCGCCCCGATCTCGATCCTCGAGCGGATCGCGGGCTATCCGCTAGCGCGGAAGATTGCTTGATTTCTTGACAGGCGACTTGGCAGGAACGGCCGCCCGCGGATCGCTGCTGGCGCGTCACCTGGAGACCTGTCCTCCAGTCGGCCGAACGGCGGGGGTCGGGGAGACCCTCGCCGAACGAAACAAAAACGCAACGAAAGCAGTCGGGATCAAAGAGCGGTCAAGGCCAACGTTGCAGCATGCCAGAGCGAGGCGCCCGCCGAGCCAGGATGACCGGATGGCTCGCCGGAAACCTCGCCTTCCAATGGCCTTGCAGTTGCCTGCAACGCGCTCATCGTCGCTCCCCGATTGGCAAGTGTCAAGACAGACGATCGGTTCCTTGTTCATGATGGCCTCTTGTGCATCACGGTTATTCTTTTCGGTCGTCGCCGTGTTGACGACGATCGCGATTCTTCCGGACAATTAAGAAGTGACAGACAGAACAGCCATGCGCCGGGAATCCGGGACAGGGATTCCCTTCCCGGGGCCAGGGCAACCAACCTTGAGAAACTTTCGATGAAACTGATCATTGCGCTCATCCAGCCCACCAAGCTCGAGGCCGTCAAGGAGGCCCTCTCCCGGGTTGAGGTCTTCCGGCTCACTGTCATGGATGTGCAGGGTTTTGGCCGCCAGAAGGGCTATACCGAGGTTTACCGCGGTCACGAGGTCACCGTGAACTTGCTGCGCAAGATCGAGCTTCAGATCGCAGTGAACGAGGACTTTGTCGAGCCGACGGTCAACGCCATCCTCGAGGCCGGCCGGAGCGGACCCGACGGCAAGATCTTCATCCTTCCCCTGGACGACTGCATTCGCATCCGCACCGGCGAGCGTGGGCCGGAGGCGATCTGATCAGCAGAGAGTGACCAGTGGCCAATAAATTAGAGGGAAGAGTAGACCCTGGCACTCCAGTTGTGTCGGGCACCAGTTGCTGGCCACCGATAACCGGCCACTGGCCACTGCAAGGGCAACATGATCCAGGCGGTGATCTTCGACTTCAATGGCGTCTTGGTGGACGACGAGGCAGTTCATTTCGAGCTCTTTCGCGAGGTCCTGGCCGAGGAAGGCGTGGTGATGACCGACCGGGATTACCACGAGCGCTACCTCGGCTATGATGATCGCGGCTGCTTTGCCGCGGCGCTGGGCGACGCCGGGCAGGCGTTCGACCATGAGCGGCTCGACGGGCTCATCGAGCGGAAGGCCCGTCGCTACGTGGAAGTTGCTGATGCGGGCCTACGCTTTTTTCCCTTTGCGGCCGAAACTCTGGCCTCGATTGCGGCACGCTGGCCAGTGGCCATCTGCTCGGGAGCGCTACGGTCGGAGATCGAGTATGCGCTCGAGCGGCTGAACCGCCGTGCCCAGGTCGCCGCGATCATCGCCGCGGAAGATGCCCACAAGTGCAAACCCGACCCAGCGGGCTACTTGCAGTCTCTCGACGCGTTGCGGATTCACATTCAGGCAAAGTCACCATCCACCGCCGGCACGGTCCTGGAAGCCCGCGAGTGCCTGGTTGTCGAGGACAGTCAGGCCGGAATCGTCTCGGCCAAGGGAGCCGGCATGTGGGCCATTGGCATCACCCATACGTATAGCACCCCCCAGCTTCGCCAATCCGGTGCCGACGCCATCATCCACGGACTGGAAACGTTGACCCCAGACTGGATCGATCACCACTTCGCCCGAGATCCGCGTGCAACATGGTGAGTGGCGAGTGGCCAGTCATTTGCCATCTGTCATCTGCCATCCGTCTTCTGGAATCTAGAATCTAGAATTTGGACTCCGCCATGAATCCCTCCCCTATCGATGCCGTTCCTGTTCCCGCGGACGCCGGTCCGACCGGCATCTTGCTCAGCCGTGACCAGATCTTCACGTCCAAGGTGACCGGGACAGCGCGCGAGCTAGGGCATCGCGTGCTGGTGGCAGGCACTTCGTCTCTGGCCCTGGCGATGATCGAGCAGTGGCGGCCCTGCGTGGTCTTCGTCGATCTGGCGGCCGGCGACCTCGTGGCGCCGGAGGCCCTGGTGGGCTATCAAGGGCTGGCCGGGCCGGCGACCGCTTTCGTGGCCTTTGGCTCCCACGTCGATACCGAGGCATTGGCGGCCGCTCGCGCCGCAGGGTGTGACCCCGTTACGCCCCGGAGCAAATTCTCCGCTGACCTTCCCGCACTGATCCGGCGCTATTTTCAGAGCGCTGGGTCGAGAGGATCACTGAAGGATCCGAAGCATCAAAGTTGAGACAGAGTGTCATCCACACTTTTTCATGCAGCTTACTAGCCGTCTACTCGTTTCGGGGAGGTCTGACGATGCAAACCGTGAGATATGTTTACTGGTAAGACGAAGACGGTCGGCTCGGCTACCTGGAGGAGTACCCCGATTACTGGACCCAGGGAGATAGCCTGGACGACCTTAGGGAACAGCTCAAGGATCTCTACTCCGACCTGACGAGCGGCCAAATTCCGGGAGTGCGCCGAGTCGGGGAGCTGACCATTTCATGAAGCGCGTCGATCTGATCAAGGCGATCGAGAGCTTTGGCTGCCACTTGACCGGCAAGATCAACCTGCCCTTGAGTAAGCACTTCTTTGGCAAAGGATGACTTCCGGTCCAGGTCGACCGGGGCCGGCTCATTCTTCTTCGGCCATGGTCACGCTGAGCGCGACCTCGAGGCTGGTGATTCCCTGGCGGACCTTGTCCAGCGCGCTGTCGCAGAGCATTTTCATACCCTCTTCCCGGGCGGCCTTGCGGAGCTGGTCCAGGGCTACGCGCTTCTGAATCAGTTGGGTGAGTTTGGGCGTGATCCGGATGATCTCGAAGACCCCGACGCGGCCGCGATAGCCCATGCGCCGGCACTGGAGGCACCCCTTGGGCCGGTAGAGAACCTCGCCTTTTTTCAAACCATGCAACTCGGCAAGCTGCTCATCGACCTCATAGGCCTCTTTGCAGTGTGGGCAGAGCTTGCGCAACAGCCGCTGGGCCTCCAGCACCCGGAGGGTGGAGCCGAGCAAGAAAGGCTCGATGCCCATGTCCCCCAGACGGGTCACGGCCGACAGGGCATCATTGGTGTGGATCGTCGAGAGCACAAAGTGCCCGGTCAGGGCCGCTCGAAGGCAGATCTCGGCGGTTTCGCCGTCGCGGACCTCGCCGACCATGATGATGTCGGGATCTTGACGCAAAAAGGCCCGCAGCGCCGAGGCGAAGTTCAGCCCGACCTGGGCCTTGACCATGACCTGGTTCATGCCCTTGAATTTGTATTCGACCGGGTCTTCGACCGTGCAGATGTTGACCGTGGACTCGTTAAGCAGGTTGAGGCAGGCGTAAAGGGTCGTCGACTTACCGCTGCCGGTCGGCCCGGTCACCAGCGCCAGGCCGTGCGGAGCGTGTATCGACTCGATCAGGTCGTTCGACTGGCGCTCGTCCAGTCCTAGCCCGGTCAGATTCAGTGGGATGGCTCCCTTGTCCAAGATTCGAAGCACCATCTTCTCGCCGTAGACCGTGGGCACGGTGTTGACGCGAAGGTCGATCCGTTTTTCGCCGGTCCTCAAGGCGATGGCGCCGTCCTGGGGAACGCGCTTTTCGGCGATGTCCATCTTCGCCAGGATCTTGAGCCGGGAGATGATCATGATGAACAACGATTTCGATGGCGGAGACAACTCGTGGAGGACGCCGTCAATCCGGAGGCGAAACTTGCAGCCGTCCTCGAACGGTTCGAGGTGAATATCGCTGGCGCCGTTGCGCAGAGCCTGCTCGAGTATTTGATTGACCATCCGGACCATGCGGCCGTTGGCGTCCGGCGTGGGCTGAGCGTCGAGGTTGAGGATGTTCTCCTCGTCCTGGTCGTTTCGGTCCTCTTCGATCCCGGCGAACTCCCCGCCCTCACCGATGGCCTTGCTTTGCTGATCGGCTCGATACAGGGCGTCGATCCTGGCCTGGACGAGCGTCAGGGGGGCGATCATCGGGTTGATCCGCAACCCGGTCAGGAGTTCAAGTTCATCGACCACGCCCATTTCCTCGGGCGAGACAAAGGCCACGTCGAGAACTTCGTCGCGGACCGCCATCGGGCAGATGAGCTTGTCGACGCAGAGCTTCTCGGGCAACAGGATGGCAAGCTCGCTATCCGGCGGGCCGGCCAAGGTGATGTTCAGAACCAGGGGCAGGAACAGCTCCTCGGCGTAGAGGTTGGCGATCTCCTGGTCCGAGATGTAACCGCCCTTGACAAGGAAGATCTCGGGCGAAGTGCCGGGGCCGGCTCTCTCGAGCTGCTCTTCGATCTCCTCGAGCTGCTTGGAATCGAACCGGTTGCGCCGGGACAGAATATCGAGGATCAAGGATCGAACATCGGCGAGCTCAAACACTGTAGCCATAAGTCAATATCGATTCGCGGTTGGGGAGCGATGCCTCTTGAAACGATCGGGACAAGCCCTACTGAACCGCCGACGAGGAAGAGCGCGGCGTGGCCTTCACCTTCGGGCTCGCCCTGGAACCCTTGGCCGGCGGGCGGGCGCCCCTCCTGGCACCGAGGGCTTTGGTCCGAGGAGCATTGTCGGCCCCCGCGCTGGCATTTGATGGAGCGAGCTGGTCGGGGTAGGCCAGGAAGTAGCGCTTCCCTTCGGCCTGGAAGACCACTTTGTTGACCAATATCTGGGCGACGACGAGCGGTGATGGCTCGTCATTGGCTCCCACGAGGTTCTGCCCTGGCTCGTAGATCCGCCCGTCGATGATGGCCATCTGGGTCCGATCCTGAAGGAAGGTCGCATTCAATGTCAAGCCTTCGAGAGCGGCGAGGTAGGGGTCGGTCTTCTCGAGTTCGGGCGTGCTGTTCTTGCCGTCCTCGATGCGGTCGAGTTTCGCCACAACCTGAAAGGGGTTCCGACCAGCAACCCGCACCGCCGGCGATGCCTCCGGCGAGCCCGCCGCCATCACGGCCTGGCCGGCTCCCTCGACGACGGCCTGCTTTCCTGCCTTTGCGGCTCCAGCCGCGGGGGTGAGGCTCGAAACCACCGGCTGGATCGAATAGGCGGCGTATGCCAGTGAGGCGACCATGACTAGCATCGGCAGCATCTTGATCAGCCTGGTTATGTTCATCGACTGCTTCTTCCCGATGGTTAGCGAGTTGGATTTGAGGGTAACACAAGAATCAACCTGCGATTGCCAGATCAACCCCCAGTCCTCAAGGAGATCCTTGACGTCGTTACTCGATGATCAGCGGGGGCGCTAGCTTGGTGGTTTTTCGGAGCTGGTCTTTTCCATCAGGCTGGCCAGTTTGAGCAGAAGGTGAAGCTTGAAAGGGCCGCCTCCCTCGTTCTTATCGTTGCTCCTGGCGGCAGGAGCAAGGCTCAGCGATTCGACTCGGAAGAGGCGTCGTTCGTTATGGATCCCGGCGAGCAACTCGTCGATCTGCTCATAAGTCCCCTCGATGGAGAGGCTCAGAAAGATGGAGTCGAAAGGGCCGAAATGCTTGGACGCCTCGGGTCTCAGGTCGATCAGTTTGAGAGGCGAAGGTCGAATTCGCGCCATGACGAACTGGATCAGTTCGTTGAGATCGGAATTCGCCGGCACGCGATCCTTGAAGGGGAGCAAGGATTTGCGGGCCTCGTCGAGCTTTGACGCCATGTCGATCCGCTTGCGCTCCTTGTCAATGCTAGCCTGGGTCGCGGTCATATGATCGCTCAGAGGGCTGAAAAAGAGGAAGTACCAGCCGCCTAGGATCACCGGGCAGAGCACCAGGCGCAGCTTGAGCGGGGACCGCAACTGGTCCAGGATCAGCTTGGGGAGACCTGCTTTGGGAGGTGTGGTGCTCATCGATGTCGTCCGGGTGTTCAATGGGTTTTCGTGATCCCAGGAGTGCGAGGCTGCCGCCGAGCGAGTTGGTTCGCCCTCGGGAGACCTCCGGTCGGCCGAACGGCGGGGTCGGGAGACCCGCACCGAACGCAAAACTGACTGCGTGGTGCTCAGCGCGGGGCGGTCGCTACCTTGGTTGTGGCCTCCTTGGGCTCGGCTCCGGGCAAGCAAACGACGCTGTACGTGGCCGATGCCGACTGTTTGCCCTGTGCCGGTTTGGTCTGGACACCAGAGAAGTTAACAATCGCGAAGTTGCGTTTCAGAGGCTTCTCGAGTCGCAGCGCGGCGATGAACTCGTTGATCTCACTCGGGATCACGCCCTCGCTGCCCATGGGGGTGGTGAAGTTGACGACCATCTGATTCTTGGCAGTGCTCTTGCTCTTGCCCGGGACTTCCGCTTCGTTAATCCCCTGAAAGGAAGTGACCAGGGTGGAGCCGGGGATGACGCCGGCGATCGTCCGGAGCTGCGCGGACCAGTCCACTCGGCCGCGATGGAATGCCTCGAGAGCCGATAACCGCTCATCGAGGACTTTCTTCTCGGCTTCCAGCTTGGCCTGATCCTGGTTCTTGAGCCATGAAAATCCTTTGACTGCTATTTGTGTTGTTTTCAATTGAGTTTCGAGTTCAACGGAGCCGGTATGAAGAAACAACGACACCCCCGCGACCAGAGCCGCCTGGAGGGCCAGCTCGCCCCAGGGGAAGATCTCCCGGATTGGCACCGGCGGTTTGAACTCGCGCGCCAGGTTGAGCCCGTTCGTATCCGTGAGAAGATTGGCCAGAGCCGTTCCCAGTGCCGCACCGACCAGTTCGTAAGCC
>JAFAHT010000435.1 GCA_019237095.1 Planctomycetaceae bacterium | reverse complement strand
CGACCTCGGCCTTCTTCGCCAAGACGGTGCGCGTCGAGCACCTACCGGTCATCCCGCCGAACGTTCCGGAAGCGCCTTATCCGTCTCCGACACGTTACCACATAGGGCAGAGGTTCCTGAAGGGGCTTTTCAAGAAGGACAATTCGGTAACTCTTCCTAGCCGTCCCACGGGCAAGAAATGAGTCGAAGAGCGCAGTCGGTCCGTCGAGAAGTGCGCGAGGCCGCACCGTCGACCGGCCGCTTCAGCGGATGCCCGATCCGTCGCGTTCGGCGATATCACGACGATAAAACCCACCCGGGAATCGGACGGCGCGGGCCGCTTCGTAGGCGTGCTCACGGGCCTCGGCCAGCGTCGAGCCAAGTGCGGTCACGTTGAGCACCCGCCCGCCGTCGCTGACGATCCGCGCCTCGCGGCCCGACCCTGGCCCGGACCGCAGCGTGGTTCCGGCGTGAAAGACCTTGACGTCGCTCAGGCCAGCGACGGCCTCCAGATTCTCGATCGGGTGGTCGCGCTCGTAATGGCCGGGATAACCTTCCGAGGCGATGACCACGGTCACCGAGGGGCGGGCATCCCACTCCAGGGAAATGGAATCCAGCCGCCCGTCGACCACGGCCTCGAGGGCGTCGAGCAGGTCGGACTTGAGCCGCATCAGGACGACTTGAGTCTCCGGATCACCGAACCGGACGTTGAATTCCAGGACCTTGGGTCCCTGGTTGGTCAGCATCAGGCCCGCGTAGATGACCCCCCGGAAGGGGCGGCGCGCCCGTTTCAAGGCGTGGACGATCGGCACGAGGATTTCTCGCTCGACTTCTTCCATGAGAGCCGGTGTTACCCGAGGCGTGGGCGAGAAGGCGCCCATGCCGCCGGTGTTCGGTCCCTCATCGTGGTCGAAGGCCCGCTTGTAATCCTGGCTCGATTCCAGCGCAACGATAGTGCGGCCATCGGTCAGTGCCTGAATGCTGGTCTCATAGCCGTCGAGCCGCTCCTCGATGATCAGGCGGTCGCCGGCCTGGCCAAAGATTCGTCGAACCATGATCTGATTGACGGCGTCCAGGGCTTGCCGCAAGTTGTTGCAGACGTAAACTCCTTTGCCGGCGGCCAGGCCGTCGGCTTTGAGGACCAGGCCAAGCGGCCGCCCCAGGACGAAATCGCGGGCGTCGGCGACCGTGTCGAAGACGCGGCGGTGGCCGCGCTCTTCGATCTCAACCTGAACTCCGGGGCTGAGCATCTCACGAGGGTCGAGGATCCGTTCGATCGCCTCCATGGTCTCGCTGGCAGTCCGGCAATGAAGCGTGTGCCGGATGGTCGATCGCCCCCGGGAACGCACGACCAGAGAGACCTCGCGAGAAAGAATGTAATGCTCGGCATCGGGTCCCGATCGGAAGACCCGATAATCGGCCGTGGGAATCCCGGCCTGGCGCATCAAGTCCTTGGCGAAGACCTTGGAACCTTCCAGCTCGGCGGCGTCCCTGCGCGGTCCGAAGATGCGCAGCCCCTCCCGCTGAAAGACGTCCACGATCCCCTTGGCCAGCGGCTCTTCCGGACCGACCACGGTCAGGCCGATCCCCTCACGCCGGGCAAACTGCAACAGGCCCCGCTGATCTCCCGGTTCAATCGCCACGTTCTGCACGTCGAGCGCCGTTCCCGCGTTGCCCGGAGCACAGAAAACCGTGGTCGCTCGCGACGATTGCTTGAGTTTCCAGCACAGGGCGTGCTCACGCCCTCCCTTGCCGATCACCAGAACTTTCAACCTCGAGACCCCCCAGAGTAGGCGATGAGCCGAATTCCTTCGCTATTCTAGAATGAATTCGTGGCTGCGAACAGCCGCGAGTGGCGCCGCCAGGCCCGATCGCGTGGCCTCCCGCACCGTCGGATCGTATGATATCGTTACGTATTCCGCGAGCATTTTGCCGCGGAACCTGGGTGTTGGGGTTCATCCCAAGAACCGATCCCGCCCTTGCCGGGTGATCCTGTTTCGTAGGGCCAGGGGAGTTCGATCGTGAAGAACGTCGCCGTCGTCGGGGCCAGTGGAGCCGTGGGAGACCGGATGATCCGCCTACTGGAGGAGCGGGCCTTTCCGGTGGCAGCGATCAAGTTCCTGGCCTCCGAGCGAAGCGCCGGCAAGACGGTGACCTTTCGGGGCGAAACGTTTCCGATCGAGGCGATCGCGCGCGGCGCGTTCCGCGGCGTCGAGATCGTCTTGTCGAGCACTCCGGGCACCGTGTCCCGCGAATGGAGTCCGATCGCCGCGGCGGCCGGAGCGGTCGTCGTCGACAATTCGAGTGCCTTCCGGATGGACCCGAACGTGCCGCTGGTCGTGCCCGAGGTCAACCCGCACGACGTCGCCTGGAACGAGGGAATCATCGCCAACCCCAATTGCTCGACCATCCAGATGGTCGTCGCGCTCAAGCCGCTGCACAACGCGGCGCGGGTGCGTCGGGTCGTCGTGAGCACCTATCAATCCGTCTCCGGCGCCGGCATGAAAGGAATCCACGAGCTCGAGACTCAAGCCGAGGCCGCCGTCAAGAAGCGAGCGATCCCTGCCCCATCGAAGTTCGCTCATCAGATCATCGGCAACTGCATTCCGCAGATCGATGAGTTCGTTCCCGGCGGGTACACCAAGGAAGAGCTGAAGATGGTCAACGAGACCCGCAAGATCATGGGCGATTCGACCATCGACGTCTCCCCAACGTGCGTGCGCGTGCCCGTGGCTTTCTGCCACAGTGAATCGATCCTGGTGGAAACCGAGCGGCCAATCACCGTCGAGGAGGCCCGCGCGCTCTGGGCTGTAGCCCCGGGCGTTACCCTGGTGGACGACCCCACAAATCGAATCTACCCCCTGGCGGCCGAGGCCGCTGGACGCGACGACGTTTTCGTCGGCCGGATTCGCCAGGATCTCAGCCGCTCCAACGTGCTGCTCTTCTGGTGCGTCAGTGACAATCTGCGCAAGGGAGCAGCCACCAACGCCGTCCAGATCGCCGAAGAACTGCTCAAGCTGGAACCCGCCCGCTCATGAGGCCGGAAGGAGGACGAACGTGTCAACCGCCCCGCGATCACGGGCCACGCGCCCCGTCGATTATCCCACCAGTGATGGCAAACCCATGGCGGAGACCGATCTGCACCGCCAGGACATGGTCGACGTGATCGAGACTCTCCAAGATCACTTTGCCGGTGACCCGCAGGTTTACGTGACCGGCAATCTCCTGCTTTACTACGTGGAGGGCAACCCGCGGAAGCATGTTTCACCCGACGTCTTCGTGGTCCGCGGAGTGCCGAAGCTTCCTCCCAGGGACTATTACCTGCTCTGGAACGAGAAAAAGTCTCCGGAGGTGGTCATCGAAATCACCTCGAAGACGACCCGGCGCGAGGATCAGAACAAGAAGCTGGCCCTCTACCGAGATGTCTTGAAGGTGCCGGAGTATTTTCAGTTCGACCCGACGGAAGACTATCTGAAACCGTCGCTCCAGGGACACCGGCTGGTGGACGGAGATTACCAGCCGATTCCCCTGGTGCATGGCCGTCTCCCGAGCCAGATCCTCGGTCTGCACCTGGAGCGCGACGGCACAGCGCTGCGCCTCTACAATCCAGCCACGGCAGCACGTTTGCCGACTCGCGAGGAGGCACTTGCGGCGAGCAACCAGCAACTCGCGCTCACGAACCAGCAACTGGCCCTCATAAACGCGGAAAACGAACGGCTCCGCCGCGAGCTCGAAGCTTTACGCCGGACCTTGCCCCCAGCAGCAGGCGATCCCTCCGGATCATGCGGAACATCAAGCTGATCCTCAGTTACGATGGCACTGACTTCCACGGCTGGCAGCGCCAGCCCGGGCTCAGGACCATTCAGCAAACGCTCGAGGATGCCATCCTTGGGCTGACCCAGGCTCGGCCGAAGACGACCGCCAGCAGCCGGACCGACGCGGGCGTCCACGCGCTCGGGCAGGTGGTTCATTTCCTCACCCCGTCGCGACACCGGCCCGAGATCATCTTGAAGGCCCTCAATGCGCTCTTGCCGCGCGACCTCCGCGTGCTCGAAGTACGAGACATGCCCCAGGCCTTTCACGCAACCTTGGACGCCCTATCGAAGCGGTACCGTTACGTGATCGACGATGGACCGATCGCCAGCCCGTTCCATCTGCGTTATAGCTGGCAAGTACTCCGCCGGCTCAACATCGAGGCGATGAATCGTGCCGGCGCCGCACTCGTGGGGCGTCACGATTTCCGAAGCTTCGAGACGGACTGGCCGAACCGGACCAGCAGTGTACGCACGGTCCTTGAGCTCGTCGTGACCCGGAGCGATGATCTGGTCTGGCTCGAGGTCGAGGCCGACGGTTTCTTGTACAATATGGTTCGAGCGATCGCCGGCACGCTGTCGTGGGTGGGGATCGGGAAGCGGCCCGAATCCTGGGTCGGCGACGTGCTGCGGGCGGAGAAACGGGTCGAGGCGGGGCCGACGGCGCCACCGCGGGGATTGTTTCTGGTGAAGGTTCACCATGGGTCGGAGCCAGGCTGAATCGGCTCCGGAACAATTGTTCGCCGGGATCGATCTGGCATCCGGCAATCACGGGGGAACCACGACCATGCGGATCGTCCACGTGATCACGCGCCTGATCCTTGGCGGCGCCCAGGAGAACACGTTACTCACGGTGGAGGACCTGCAGCACCAATACCACGATGAAGTGACGCTCATTACCGGGCCGGCAGAGGGCCCCGAGGGCGATCTATTCGAACGTGCCAGGAAGCAGGAGCTCAAGGTCGAAGTGATGTCGGAGCTGGTCCGTCCGATCCGTCCCTGGACGGATCTGAGGGCTTACTGGAAACTTCGCTCGGCGATCCGGCGGCTGAAGCCCGACGTCGTTCATACTCATAGTTCGAAGGCGGGCATCCTGGGCCGGGCGGCCGCCTGGCACAAGCGGGTGCCGGCCGTCGTGCACACAATTCACGGCATGCCGTTCGGGGCCTTCGAGAGCCCGCTGAAGAACCGGCTCTACATCACCCTGGAACGATGGGCGGCCTATCGCTGCCATGCGATCGTCAGCGTCTGTGACGCCATGACCCAGCAGGCGCTGGCTGCCGGAGTGGGCCAGCCGGAACAGTTCCTGACCGTCTACAGCGGAATGGACACTGATGCGTTCTTGAATCCGCGACGCACGCGCGAGGAAGTCCGCCGCGAGCTGGGGCTAGCCGACGACGAGGTCGCCTTCGCGACGGTCGCCCGGCTCTTTGAGCTCAAGGGACATGACGACATCGTGGCCGTCGCCGCCGCGGCTTTGAAAGCCAACCCCAAGGTACGGTTCGTCTGGATCGGCGACGGCGTCCTCCGTGACCGGCTGATCGCTGACCTTCAGGCCCGGGGTATCCGGCACGCCTTCCTGCTCACGGGGCTCGTGCCGCCCGACCGCATCCCCGCACTGCTGGCGGGGGTCGATGCGGTGATTCATCCCAGCCTCCGCGAAGGTCTGGCCCGAGTGCTTCCCCAGGCGCTTCTGGTCGGCCGCCCGGTGATCAGTTACGACGTCGACGGCGCCCGTGAGGTGGTTCTACCCGAAACCGGCATTCTGCTCCAGCCGCGTGACCTGCCCGGCCTTGAGACCGCCATTCTGCGGCTGGCCGACGATCCGTCGCTGCGTAGCACGATGGGCCAGGAAGGTCGGCGCAGGTTTGCCGACCAGTTCCGGCACGAGACGATGACCCGTCAACTCCGCTCACTTTACGAGCGATTGCTCGACGTGCCCGGCTCGTGCCGTTGATTCCGCACGCGGAAGAGCCGCGGCGGAACGCCGCAAGACGGCGAACTGCAGCACGTAATTCTGACCCTTGGTCAGGCTGAAACCCTCGACTCCGTCGATGATGTTCACATCGAGCCGATACCGGTCGCGAAGAACCGGCGCCTCCTCGGGCTTGATCACTGTCAGCAGCGACACTTTCCGGTCCAGCAGGTCGTAGAAGCTGGCCCGGTCTCGGACCGTGGCGACAGGCTTTGCCATGGCGTAGATGACGCCCGGCTCCTGGTAGTTGAGCAGGACCGGCTCGACCCCGGTTCGGGCTGAGAGGACCGCAAGCCGCTCGCCGATCCTCCTCGAAGCGCGGTACGGCTCGGCCGCGGGAATCAGCCACCCGCCCACGATTAGCATGAACACCGCCCAGGTCACTCCCAGGCCGATCCCTGCTTTCCTGGTTGATCCCCGATCCAGCCAGAGCATTCCCGTCATTGTCCCCGCGCCGAGCACGACCGCAAGAAGGGCCACAGGCAGCCGCAGCAGGACTGGCAAAGTGACCGCGGCTGCCAGCAAGACGATGGTTCCCGCAATGCCAATCCCCCCCAGTAAACCGAGACCCAGCCGGCCCAGTGGCCACCGCCTCAAGGTCACATCCTCACCGGCAACGGCTTCCACCATCCAGGCCGCCAGCAGAGCACACGCGGGATAGGCCGGCAGGAAGTAATGGAGCAACCGGGTCGGCAAGCACTCCAGGAAGAACCAGGGGCCGATCACCCATCCCAGCAAGAAGCCAAAGTCGGGGTTCGTCTTCCGCCGCGTCCAGGCACCCCAGACCGCCGCGGGAACCAGAACCGACCAGGGATAAAACGCCAGCGCCGAGAGTGACAGGTAATAACCGGGAAATCCCCCGTGCTCTTCCATTCCCGACGTGAGACGCTGCACAAGTTGCGTGCCCAGGGCAAACCGGAGAAATTCGCCACGGGAAATCACCGCAATGGTCAAGAACCACGGTAAGGTCGCAACGGCAAGTCCGAGCAGGCCCCAGCGGGGAAAGAGCCGCTTCCAGACCCGCACAGCCGGCCAGCCCCACCACCATGCCAGGGCTATCGACGCAGCGAGGAATACGGGACCGATCGGCCCTTTCGTCAGGCATGCCAGGCTCAGGCACACCCAAAAGCCCGCAGCCAGTGCGCGAGACGGCCGGAGAGCCAGTTCGCGGAGGCAAAACTGGCAGCCAACCAGCCACAACGTCAGCGTAGCGTCGGTCGTCGCCAGCTTGGATTCGGCGACCATGATCGGCGACACGGCCAGCATCAAGCCGGCCAAGAAACCTGCGCGCGGTCCCCACATGCGGCGGCCAATGGCCCAGACGAGCACGCACGTGGCCGAGCCAGCGACTCCGGAGACCAGTCGCGCACCGAACGGTGAATTCCCCGCGATCGCCGTGCTCAGGCCCATCAGCCAGTAGATCAAGATCGGCTTGTGATACCGAGGCTCGTTGTTGAAGGTGGGAAAGATCCAGTCTCCCCGCGACCTCATTTCGCGGACGGCCACTGCGTAGCGGGGTTCATCGCGATCCCAGAGACCCGTGCGGGCATTTCCAGCCAGGTTCTCAAGCAGCGCGAGCGCCGCGATCAGAAGAGCGGCGGTCCAACCCCCACGCCCCATTGGCCCACCGGCACCCAGCTCACTGCCGAGGGCAGGCAGGGCGTCTCGATCCACGGCTCCCTCCTTATCGTGCATCCTGTTCCCTTGAGTCCGGCTGGCACTGCCCCTCCTGCTTACAAGGAGAATGAATCGCCGCCGAGGCGCAGTATAATGAGACGCTTGGAATTGGCGAGAGCGTTTCCCGGATGCCCAGTGATTCGCCAGAACTCAATATCAATATCTTCCCAGGCCTACGGACGATCAGCGATGACTCAGCTCCAGCAAACCGAGGCGTCGTGCTTACTTCAGGGAGGTGCCCTGTACCGCAGCCGGGTTGGCCTTGTGTCCGCATCAGGACCGGCAGACCTGCTCTTCGCCGGCTTCAAGAAAGGGGCTTTCTCGCTCTACTTCGGCGACGCGCCGATCTACCACTTCGACCTTGAGGGCCGCTGGCAACGCGCTTACGTCGGTGTGACACACTTTCTCAAGAGCCTGGACACGAGCGTCCACGCGATCGACCGGGTGCGCGAGGGAGCCAATCTCGTCCTCAGGCGACGTTCTCTGCGCGATGACGAGATCCGCGATCTCGATCTCCAGGTTCGCGGCATCGCCCTGGGCCTGATCGCCGAACTGGACGGCGGTCGCCTGCGCCGCCAGGAACCGCCGATGGGCAAGGCCCAGGCCCTGGACAACGCGGCCCTGCGGGATTTTCTGGTAAGAATCGCCCGCTGGGATGTTGCAGCCTGGGATGCTCACCACCGGCAGTACCAGGCTACCTATGGCCCCGTTCCCTTTCTGCCGCCGGATTGCCAGAACGCGGTCGTCCTTCAGGCCACGCACGGCAGCGCCCGGGGCTTGAGTTTTGGGAACGGTCCGGCGAGCGATCTCGTGATCCGCTCGCCCGCCGAATTCCAGCAGCATGTCCTGGACGTCGCCCGTCTGGTGGGGCGCCGCCTGCTCCAGACGCGGCTCGCCTTCCTTGCCTCGGGCGACGTGCTCCGCCGTCCCGCGGACGATGTGATGACGTATCTCGAAATCCTGGGCCGAGTTTTGACGATCGCTCCCGCCTCAAAGGGCCAGTCCGAGCCAGCGTTGGAAGATCCTCAGCAAATCGAGGGCGTTTATGCCTTCCTGGATGATTTTTCCGCACCCTGTCCCGGCCCCGGCGCATTGCAGGCATTTCGGCAACGCCACCTCGAGCATGTGACCCTGGGCGTCGAATCGGGCGATGCTCGCGTTCGGAGGCTTTACCACAAGTCGTGGTACGACGACGATCTTCGCGCGGTCGTGGCGGACGCGAAGTCCGCGGGCATCGGGTTGAGCCTGCTGACCCTGGTCGGCGCCGGAGGACAAGAACATGGCGAGTCGCACGTGGAGAATAGCGCTCAGCTCTTCTCTTCCCTCGGACTCACGCGCGGTGACAGTCTCTTTCTGCTGGATGAGCGCGAGCTCGCTGATCCGGGTCGTGAAGGCGGAGACGGCAACGCCCTGACGGGCGAGGCATGGACCCGGCAGCGAGAGAGTTTCAAGCAAGCCCTGTCGCCCCTTCGCGAGCGCGGGGTCAAGGTGCTGCCCTACAGCCTGGAGAAGCAATGGGCCTGAGCGAGCGGCTGCAGGAATTGCTGGACAGCCCGGATCGATGACCTTGGAGCTCACCGGCTACGCGACTGACGATCACCCCTGTGCGCGATCTCAACCTCAAATGGACGGGATCGATTGGCGGATCTCGTCGAGCAAGCCTCTGGTTCCGTGCTGCTCGCACCAGGAATAGACGTAATCCCAGTGGCCTCGTTGCCGGTCATTGTCCCGACCTCAGACGACGCAGCAAGTCAAGCCGTCGACCAAGGAGTTCCTCGATGGCCTCCTTGCCCACTCCGGGATTCTCGTCTCGTAGGCCGTCCCGCATCCGATCGCAGACTTGCTCAAAAAGTTCCCCTCCAGCGAGAAGCTTTTCCCCCATGGGCACCTGCCTGGCTCTTTGCACCCGATCTCGGTAAATGGCGTCCAGGAGTTCCTGAGTGGGTTCCATGGCGATGAGCTCGGCGGGAGTGAAAGAAAAACGAGCACCAACTCCCCTTCAAGCTGTTGGGTGGAACGTGGTTTTGTCAATGTTCCAGGCCAAGGGCGACCAACGGCGGCATCGACTGTTCATTGATTATACCGCCTCGTATGCCTGCCGCCGATGAAGCTCTCGAAGACGAGCTTGCCCAGGTTGTCCACCGAGCAATACGCGGCGACGCCGCCGGAAACGCGGGCCATCTCCTGCACGAAGTTCACGAGGCCCAGGTAGAAGTAGTCCTCGATCAAGGCGAAGCTCGAGACCCGGATGCCGGCGGTGGCGCAATGCCGGACCTCGTTCAGGGTGTGGGTCGCGGTCTTCTCCGCGGGGGGATAGATCAGCACGACCTCGCGGCCCTCGATGTGCGCGGTGGGCTCGCCGTCGGTGATCACGATGATCTGCTTGTTGCTCGCGGACTGCCGCATCAGCCGGCTGCGCGCCAGCCGTAAGCCGGCGTGGATGTTCGTGAAATGCTGGGGCACTCTCCCTTGCGGTTGGTCCATATCGAAGCGCAAGTGGACCCGACTGTCGTACATGCTGACCGGCTTGGGGGCCGAGTTGAGCAATTGCCGCTCGGTCATCGGGCTGGCAAACGTGTAGAAGCCGATCATCTCGATCGCGTCCTGAGGATACTGGGCCCGGACCATGGCCTGAAGTGCGATTGCCACCTTCTTGGTCGTGGAATACTTGCCGTACCGGCCCATGGAACCACTCATGTCGATGAGCACGACCGTGGCACAGCGCGTTTGATACTCGGTCTCGTGCACGACGTAGTCTTCCTGGTTGAGCCGGATCGGGACGCCGCCCCCCTGGCGAACATAGGCGTTCTTGAGGGTCTCGTGCATGTTGATGTTGGCCAGGGAGTCGCCGTAGACGTACGGCCGCGTGTCCTCGAGCCTGACCGATCCCTCGCCTTTGTGCAGAGTGTCGTGCCGTCCCACGCTGTCGCGACGGAAAGCCTGGAAGAGGTCAGTCAAAGCCTTGTCCTGGATCCTCCTGATGCCCTTGGGCGTGACCCGCCACTGACCCTCCTCATCGCGTTCGATAAGCCCCTCTTTCTCGATCAACTGGACGACCTCAGGCAGGTCGTCTTCGTCGACGTCCTACAGGTTGCGCAGGACGTTTTCGCCATACTGGAGCACATACTCCGAAAGCTGGTCGAACAGCTTGTCGGCCGATTGAGGCAGGAAGTGTTGAGATCCATCCCACTTGGAATACTCAAACAACAACATAAAGGCCATCCGCTCGGTGGCAGCGAGCCACCCTGAGATTCCCGAGGTTCAATCATCGTCTGTACGTCGAGCCGCCCGTCTTGGTCGCCTTGTTGAGCTTGTTGTGCACATGCAAGCCCTCCAGGATGAACTCCCCTGCGCTGGCTGTGGCCGCGTCGCGAGCATCGCGGTCTTTGAGGTCAGGCAAGAGTGCGAGGCTGATCTCCTCGGCGCGCTTCCGCAGGCCAGGCACCTTGGCAATGCGTTCCAGCACCGCCTTAGTCGGCAGCATGTCGCCGATCTCCACATTCTGGCCGGACTCGAAGAAATCGACAATCGGGCGGAACTCGCGGACATCGAAGTGGACGCCGAAGATGTTCTTGACCGCCTCGTCGATGATCCGGTGGATCAGCTTGTCCTCGTGCCCA
>JAFAHT010000386.1 GCA_019237095.1 Planctomycetaceae bacterium | reverse complement strand
ATTCCCGACTTTCCCAAGCCGGGCGTCATGTTCAAGGACATCACTCCGCTGTTAGGCAGTTCCCTGGCCTTTCGCTCGGCGATCGAGCAGTTTGAACAGCATTTCCAGGGGCAAGGCATCGACGTGATCGCGGCCGCCGAGGCCCGGGGCTTCATCTTCGGCGCGCCTCTGGCCATGCGTATGGGGGCGGGGTTCGTGCCGATCCGCAAGCCGGGAAAGCTTCCTTACGCCACGATCGCGCAGGAGTACCAGCTTGAATACGGCAGCGACCGGCTCGAGGTCCACACCGATGCCCTCGCTGCCGGGCACCGCGTGCTGCTGCTCGACGACGTGCTCGCCACCGGAGGCACCATGCGCGCCTGTCGAGACCTGGTCCAGTCCACCGGCGCCGAGCTCGTCGCCTGCGCCTTCGTGATCGAGCTCTCGTTCCTCGGTGGCCGCGCCAGGCTCGAGCCTGCGGAGGTCTTCAGCCTGATCACGTACTGAGAGGGTGGCCCATGAACGACGCCTGGATCGCCGAGCGGATGCGGCACATCGACGCCTCGGGCATCCGCAAGGCTTTCGAGATGGCCCGGGCGATGAAGGACCCGATCAACCTGTCGATCGGTCTTCCCGATTTCGACGTTGCCGGCTCGGTGAAGGCGGCGGCCATCGAGGCGATCCGCTCGGGCAAGAACCAGTACACCCTCACCCAGGGCATCCCCGAGCTACGGAACGCGTTGCAGGCCGCAGTGGACGCCGAATTCCAGCATGCCGATCGTCAGGTGCTAGTCACTTCGGGCACGGCGGGCGCCCTGCTTCTGGCCATTTGCGCGGTTGTCAACCCCGGCGAAGAGGTGATCATCTTCGACCCCTACTTCGTGATGTATCGCCATCAAGCGACGCTGGCCGGAGGGACGTCCGTCCTGATCGATACCTATCCCGACTTCCGGATCAAGCCCGAGGTGGTCGAGGCCGCAATCACTCCGCAGACCAAGTGCGTCGTGGTCAACTCGCCGGTCAACCCGACCGGAGTTGTTGCCCGCGATGACGAGATGCGGGCGCTCGCCGAGCTTTGCAAGACGCGCAACGTCCTCTTGATCAGCGACGAGGTTTACCGGGCCTTCTGTTACGACGCTTTGTTCGCGTCGCCGGCAACCTGGAACGAGGACGTCCTGGTGGTCGATGGTTTCAGCAAGGCCCACGGCATGACCGGCTGGCGCCTGGGGTTCGCCCACGGCCCGTCGCGGATCATCCAGGAGATGGCCAAGCTCCAGCAATTCAGCTTCGTTTGCGCGCCCAGCATCGTGCAATACGCCGGCACGGCGGCCCTCGACGAAAACCTGACCCCGCACATCGAGGCCTACCGCCGCAAGCGCGACATGGTTGTCGCCGCGCTCAGCGATGGTTATGAGCTCCCCTTCCCCGAAGGCGCCTTCTACGCCTTCCCCCGCGCTCCCTGGGGCACGGCCACCGACTTCGTCGCCGAGGCCATCCGCCGCAACCTTCTGATCATCCCCGGCAACATCTTCAGCCGCCGCGACACCCACTTCCGCATCTCCTATGCTGTCGATGACACCACCCTGAAACGCGGGCTCGACGTCCTCCGCCAGCTTGCCAACCTCCCCGGCACGGCCGGCTGTCCTGGTTGACCACGCCTGCAACCCCACACCCCTCCGTTCAACTCCATCCCCTTTGGCCGAGCACCTAGTCTTGCCAGTAAAGTGGAACAAAGCCGCTCATGTTGACCCGCTGGCTCCATGGCGTGCTTTTTCCAGCCGCGCGAGGAACGCCGCGTGTGCGGGAGTCGCCAAGCCTTGGTGCAGAACACCTATCAGCCTGACCCTGTCTTTGGCAAACAGGGCTTCCGGATCGAGCCAGAGGCCGGGGAAAACCTCCGAGCGATAGACGCCGTCGGGACCAGGAGGCAAGTCTTCATAGCGATCGTCGCGGCGGATGAACCAGTGGATCTGGTCGGGGTCGAGCTCCACAACGACATATTCCTGGACCCCGGCACGCTCGTAATCGGCCTTCTTCGCGCCCAGGTCGAAGGCGCGGCTCGAGCGGGCGATCTCAATGATCAGCTCCGGAGCGCCGGCAAAATAGCCCTCCAGGTCGTACCTGATCTGCCCCCCCAACTCGGGAGCGATGTGAAGCTGACAATCCGGTTGAGGCTCCCCCTGTTGATCCAGCTTGACAGTCGCTCCGTCGGCGCCTTCGACCCCCGGCGTCTTGAGCTGGTAATAAAACAACCATCCAGCGACTATGCGGCCCTCCGTTCCGTGATCACGACGCATCGGCGAAGGCATGTAAACAACTCCTCCCACCAGCTCCGCTCTCGTCTCCGGCGGCATCGCCTCATAGCGCTCGTGGAAGGTGGGCTGGTCGAGCCGCTGGCCGGCAATCAGCGGTGGCAGGGTTTTCGTCCTGGGCTCGTCAATCGTGCTCATTGGGGAAGCCCCATTTGGTATGCGCCAGGAGATTGAGGATACGAACGAGACCCGGGAGCGGAGACGATCGATGGCAAGACCGCTCCACGCTGCCGGGTCAGTCGTCCTCACGGGATTGACCTGCGTTCAGGCGCTTTCCTTCTTCCGCTCCGAGGTCGACTTGGCCGGGGTGAGAGGAATGGGGGGAGTGTCGAAGAGGCTCCTCTCCTTGCGGACGACCTCGGCGGTGACGACGAACTTGCCCTTGTCCTTGGCGGCGCGATCAGGGAGCTCGAACATGATGTCGAGCATGATTTCCTCGACGATCGACCGCAGGCCGCGGGCTCCGGTATCCTTGGCCTTGGCCATCTTGGCGATCTCGAGGAGGGCGTCATTGGTGAATTCGACGTCGGCACCTTCCATGTCGAAGAAGCGGCTATACTGCTTGACCAAGGCATTTCTCGGTTCGGTCATGATCTGGACGAGAGCGTCCACGTCCAGAGGCATCAGGGGGCAGATCACGGGCAGCCGGCCGATGAACTCGGGGATCAAGCCGAACTCGAGCAGGTCGTCGGAGGTCACCTTGCCCAGGAGCTCACCGAGCTCCATGTGCTGCTCGGCCTGGGACTGGCTTCCAAAGCCAATGGTCTTGCGGCCCACCCGGCGGGCGATGATGTGCTCGAGCCCGACAAAGGTCCCGCCGCAGATGAACAGGACGTTGCTCGTGTCCATCTGGATGTACTGCTGCTCGGGATGCTTGCGTCCGCCCTGGGGTGGAACGTTGGCGACCGTTCCCTCGAGCATCTTCAGAAGCGCCTGCTGAACGCCCTCGCCCGAGACGTCGCGGGTGATCGAGACGTTGTGGGTGGTCTTGCCGATCTTGTCGATCTCATCGATGTAGACGATGCCCCGCTGGGCGGCTTCCAGGTCAAAATCCGCGGCGTGCAGGAGCTTGAGCAGGATGTTCTCGACGTCCTCGCCGACATAGCCTGCCTCGGTCAAGGTCGTGGCGTCACCGATTGCAAAGGGGACGTTGAGAATCCGCGCCAGGGTCCGCGCCAGCAGGGTCTTGCCGCAACCGGTTGGACCGATCAGCAAGATGTTTGACTTGTCGAGCTCCACTTCCTGGTCGGGTTCCTCGCCGTGAACGAGCCGTTTGTAGTGGTTGTGCAGGGCGACGGCCAGAACCTTCTTGGCCCGGTCCTGTCCGATGACATAGGCGTCGAGCTGGTCCTTGATTTCGCGAGGAGTCGGAATATCAGTGAAGAGCGTCTTGGGCACACCCCGGCGGCGCCGCTCCTGGTCGAGGATCGATTGGCAGAGCTCGATGCATTCACCGCAGATGTAGACATCTCCGGGACCTTCCACCAGAGGGCCAACGTCACGAAAGCTTTTGCGACAGAAAGAGCAGTAGGCGTTTTTCTTGGTGCCGCCCGATGTTCCTGAGGACATGCTCGCCCCGCCGTTCCGCTTGCCCCCACCCCCCGAGCCACCCCCGGTGATGTCTTTACTTGATGGCATGCAACACCCTTTCACTCCAAACGCGAAACCAGATCGTCCTGATACAGTCCAGAACGATGCCACGAGCCCGCGCCGTCAGAGTCGCGTCATTTGAGAAAGAGACCGGGCGAGGGGCCAAGAGAACGCGTTTTGCCAGGGCTAACGGGCTGAGATGCCATTCGCGCGGCAACAGCAAGCTTCGACCGATGCCATCATCCATCTTCGCAACGTGCATCAAGAACGGCTCAGAGACTCCAGCTTCCCCAACTTCATGAATTCCGGCTCTGACCAAAGGCCGACTGCAAGGTATTCTAGAGCACGCGTCGACTCCAAGCAAGGCCGCTCGGGCAATCGCGCGGCACTGCAAAACCGGCCATGCTTGATCTGCCATTTCCCGGACTGACAATGTTCCTGGCGTCACTGGCTTGCAAGACACCTTGATCGCCAAGATCAAGCTTGTGAGCGCATGCAGGGCAGGCCAAGACGCGGGCAGGGTCGAGCTTCAGCGTCCGGACAGTTCTTGAAAATGCTGGTGGACCCAGGCCGCCAGTCTCCGGGCCGCCGAGCCCAAGG
Source organism: Planctomycetaceae bacterium (assembly GCA_019237095.1). Classification (GTDB taxonomy): domain Bacteria; phylum Planctomycetota; class Planctomycetia; order Isosphaerales; family Isosphaeraceae; genus Aquisphaera. The sequence goes on along the minus strand of JAFAHT010000386.1, from coordinate 2,887 downwards.
GAAGCTCGGCCAGTTCCGAGGTGGCGACCCACCGCGCGTCGACCAGGCCAGGTCCCGGCTGCAAACTGTCGGAACAAGCCTGCGCGAGGTGTACCCGCAGCACGACTCGGTGCCGGGTCACCGCGTAGGTCAGCGTCTTGATCTCGGGTCCGATCCGGACGCGAATCCCGGTCAACCGCTCCACGCCTTCCGAAAGACTCACAGCAGCACCGAAGGACCGTCCGGCGGGATCGGCTCCCTCAAGGTTGATCGTGGGAAACTCCCAGAATCTCGACCAGAGGCCTCCGTCGCTCCGCTGCACGACCAGCACGGTCCCCTCGCGCACGACCAAGGCACAGGCCTCAGTCGCCGCCAGTGGGCGCGGCCTCGGAGTCACGACCGGTACGGAATCCTGGATCCCGAGTCGGCGGGCCGCACAGAGCGAGGCCAGGGGACAGAGCAGGCAGGCAGGCGAGCGCGGGGTGCAAATCAGGGCGCCCAGGTCCATGAGCGCCTGGTTGAACTTGCCGGCTCCCCGAGGCGGCACAAGCCGTTCGGCGACAGCCCAGAGACGGGTCTGAGACGCAGACGTCTTCAGGTCTCCCCGCCAGGCCAGCAGCCGCGCCAGAACTCTTTGCGAGTTCGCCTCCACGATCGGTGCCGGCAAATCGAAGGCAAACGACAAGATCGCACCCGCGACGTAGCGACCGACGCCGGGCAACGCCCGCACAGCGTCCAGCTCTCGGGGCATCTCGCCGGCATGTCGATCCACAATCGTGCGTGCCGCTGCTTGAAGCTGCCTGGCCCGGCGATAATACCCCAGCCCTTCCCACGCCCTCAAAACATCTGCCTCTTGAGCGCTGGCTAGAGTTTGCACATCGGGGAAGCGGCGGAGAAACCGTTCGAAGTATGGGATGACAGCCGCCGCTGTCGTCTGCACCAACATCATCTCAGAGACCAGTATACGGTAAGGATCGTTCTCATGTCTCCAAGGAAAGTCCCGTTGAGATCCTTCATACCATGCAATCAATTGCTGGCGAACCGAATCCACCCATGATTGATCAAGATCCTGATCTCGAACCTGGTTTGCTTTCTCTAACTCGCAATTCAGAAATGACCTTTGTTGATTCTTGAGACGTCCGCCCGCGCCCTTCCGGCCCATTCCACCTCCAGTTTCCAAGAAAAAATCCCGGAAAAGGGAAAAGAAACGGCTCAAATTGTCGCATCATTGCAATAGGACGACAAAAAAGCCACAACATCACCCCAAATTTGGCGACTAAATTCCCTATTTTTTTCTCTTTGGATTGCTGACTGCCAAGTATACTGAAATTGACGGGAGAGAATAGGAAAGCTAATCCCTTAAACGCGAATATTTCCCGTTTCAAGGGATAAGCCGATGGGGAACCCTTTGGTACACCGGCCCGCTTTCATGGCCAGCGGACCGGCAATCGCGAGCATTCGACTCAATCACTCCGATTGTGCGAATCCGGATCTCAGGAAAGGAACAATCTCATGGTCGATCGAATTGCCAGGTGCGATCCTGGACTCGTCCGACAGGCTGCCAGGCGAGCACCTGGGGGCGGTGATGCGGTATCCTACGTCCCCTCTGACCTTCACCGGGATCGCCCTCAAGAGCCAGAGTCCTCACCTCGTCCGATCTTCCTCGTCGCCGATCGACTTGTCCAGATCTGGTCGAGCAATGAACGAGAGTTCGCCGAGCTGCGAGCCTTGCGGTTGAAGGTGGCTCAGACTCGTGCCTACCTGGCCTCTCCGGGCTGCAATCGCTTGCTCGGCCACGCCTGCCTCGAGCGCTTGGAGACGTTGCGCCGGAAGCATCTCGCCGGGTTGCGTGCCAACCGCCGCGCAGCCTGGGAGCTGATGGCCGAACTCGGTGCGGAACTCCCCTCGCAGGTGGAACCCCAGTCGCTCTGGACCTCGGGTCGAGCCGGGGACGCGTGTATTCCCGATTCGCAGCGGCATTGCACGCAATGCTGGTACGCTTAGCCAGCCGATCTCCCGCCCCGATCTTGCCACACTACCGCAGGGCAAAGGCTCTGCCTCCGAGGATCGCCCGGACCCCGATCGGTCCTGGAGTTGGCGCTGTCGCCAATGGAAACTGCATCTTTTGGGCCCGCACCTTCCAATACCGCCCTACGAGGTGGACCGTGGACGAGAAAACCGCGCGCAGCCAACGACCGATCCAGCCGGACCGGCAGTCCTTCTCCCCCCGCACACATCCCGATCGTCCTCCCGACAGCGGTAGCCGGATCGACTCGAGATCCGAGCGCGGCGACCGTCGGTACCCCGAGCGGTGCAATCCCAAGCGCACCAAGCCGCCGCTTGACGATGACCAGCAGGGGCTGGCAACGCGTTATCTGCCGCTGGCTCGCTCGCTGGCTAGACGCATGAAGGCCAGCTTCCCAGCCGCTGGCGACGAGCTTCAATCCGCGGCTTTTCTGGCCTTGGTGGAAGCCGCTCAGTCGTTCGATAGCTCCCGAGGCGTCGGTTTCGCCACCTTCGCTCGCCACCGGATCTGGGGTGCCCTGTGCGATCTTCGCCGTGAGATCATCAACAGAGTCCGGCCTGGCGGAAGCGAGTCTGAGCTGGTCGCGACCAGGCTGGCAAAGGGCTTCCAGACCGGCGGCCGGTTGATCGGTGTCGAGCCCGATGAGCCGGTCGGTTCCGAGCTGGAAGCCCTCGAAACCTTCGAGAACTGGATCGGGCAGCTTCCCCGTCAGCATGCCCGGGCGTTCCGCCACATCTATCTCGACGGCAAGACTCAGGCAGAGACAGCGGCCCTGATGGGCTGCTCGAAATGGAGCCTGAACCGCATGCACAGCCAGGGTCTAAGCTTGCTGCGACAGACTTTCAGGTTCCCGACTACGCACGCTCCGTCAGAAGCAGAAGA
>JAFAHT010000360.1 GCA_019237095.1 Planctomycetaceae bacterium | reverse complement strand
TGCGTGCACGCACTCGATCGGTTTGTGTCATCCCCGGGACGTTGAGGACGTTGAGGGCCACCCACTTATGAAGAGCAGACAAAGAGCAGAATGAGTCCACCCATTCAGCCAAGCAATTCGCGCTTGGGCCGATGATGGACGCGTATCCCTTGCCGAGATATTGACACCAAACGGAAGCCGAAGTGGCGGCGTTGCCTTGCTGCGTCCATCGCGGTCGGCCCTTCGGCGATCCGAACTGGGTCACGGACACGGCCAAGCGATTGGGGCTCGAATGCACGATTCGGCCCCGTGGAAGACCGAAGAAACAATCATAGACTTGTCACAATTACCTGTATTATCTGGATTCTCCAGATTTGGTGGCTGTCACCTTCACTGACTGCACTCCACCTTCACTGACTGCACTCTGTCACCTTCACTGCACTCGATCAGGCCTTCGGGAAGGGCTCCGAAGTTGGCGGCGATGAACGGGCCGGCCCGGCGCGGGCTGAGGTTGTGAATGGCCTGCGCGACGAGTTCCTTACCGGTGCCGCTCTCACCCTGGATCAAGATCGTGACGTCGGTTTCGGCAACTTGGCGGATCCGGGCGAAAACGTCTCGGATTGCCGCCGACTGGCCGATCATTTCCGGAATCTCGCCCATCAAGGCCAGCCGCTCACGAAGCCGGCGGTTCTCTTCCTTGAGGCGATAGTGCTTGAACGCGTTGCGGACCTGTAACCGCAGCGTGCCCAGGTCGATCGGCTTGCTCAGAAAATCGTGGGCGCCCAGGCGCATCGCCTCGACGGCCGTTTCCACCGTGCCGTGGGCCGTGATGACGATGATCAGGGTTTCTGGCCGCTCGTCCTTGATGCTGCGAATGAGATCGATTCCGGTGCTGGCGCCGGGCATCTTCAGGTCCGTGAGGACCAGAGGGTGATGGCTGATCCGGAATTGCCGTAATGCCTCGCTGGCGTCCCCGGCCGTGGCGATCGCGTACGATTCACATTCGAGAGCACGGGCCAGGCCGGTCCGGATATTCGGCTCATCGTCAACGATCAAGATGGGAAAGACTTCGTTGCTCATAACCCGCCGGCGCCTCCGTTCCGCCCTTGCACCGGCAGTGTGATCGAGAACGTCGTGCCTGCTGGATTGGTCCGAAAATCGAGTCGGCCGTGGTGCTGGCGAACCAGCTTCTCCGCCAGGGCCAGACCCATGCCGGTGCCGCTTCCCTTGGTCGAAAAGTAGGGACGGAAGGTATGGTCCTGAATCTCCCGTGGGATGCCTTGCCCGCTGTCGCGCACGACAATGCGGACATTGCCGCCATCGACCTCGGTACCCAGGGTCAGTTCCCCGCCTCCTGGCATCGCCTCCAGGGCGTTGAGCACCAGGTTGAGCACGGCCTGCTCGATCTTTCCCGGATCAAGCTCCACTTGAGGCAACGCTTGCCCGGCACGCAAGAACTCGAGCTGGACACCCTGCTGCCTGGCCTGGGGGGAGATCAGACGCGCAACGTTTTGAAGAACTTCCTGCACGTCGATTGCCTTCAGGCTGAGTCGCTCCAGCTTGGCGAAGTCGCGGAAGCTCGACAGCGTGTTGTTGAGCCGGCGGACTTCGGTCTTCAAGACACCGATCAGCTCGGCGGCCCGCTGGTCGATCGCGTCGTTCTCCAGCCGCTCCTCGAGCAACTGCACGTGAATGCTCAGGGCGGTCAGCGGGTTCTTGATCTCGTGCAGGAGACCTGACGCCAGGGTACTGAGACTGGCAAACTGCTCCATTCGCCACATCTGTTCCTTCATCAGCATGCGTTCGGTGATGTCGCGGAGGTGGATGACACAGCCAAGGGTCGCGCCGCTCAAGTCCCTCAGCTCGAGCGCACTGGCCACCAGCCGGCGCACGTGATCGGCTTGATCCAAGGTGAGCTCCCGATCGCTGACAGCTCCCTTGCGCTCCGTGACTGAGCGGCACAACTCGTCCAGCGGCACCTCGGTTGTCGAGATGCAATCGATCGGGCGGCCGATGCAATCGAAGTCAACCCCGATCAGGTCAAACGCCGCAGAGTTGATGCTCGTGATGATCGCCCGCTGGTCCGTGGTGATCACTCCCTGATTCAAGCTTGAGAGGATGTTGTGCGCCAGCCATTTGACCTCGTTCAATGCCCGACGAACCGTGAGCTGGCGCTGCTGTAGCCAGAGGGTTGCCAGGGTGCAGAGCAAGAGGACGGCCGACGCGATTGACCGCACGATGATACGTGCACCAATGTCTTCCCGGAGCGCCCTGAGTTCCTCGGTCGACACCGGCTCCGGACGGGCAAGCCACTCCCCCAGCATCCGGTATTCGTCGAGGACCTGAAGCACGGCCATGGCACAGAGTGCGAGGGCCAGCAGCAGCGTTGCCAGGACGATCGCGACCGTGATCGGCACGCGGGTTTGATTTTCCGAGGACAAGATGCTGAACATCCACCGACACCCCCACGCTTTCGCTCGCCTCACTGCGATTCTCAGCGCTGGCCAGGACAGCACCGTTGCCAGTCTGTTCGGCCCCACGATCCACCCTCACTTTACGGGCGCGGTGGGCAACCCTTCCAGTTCTCTCCCCGCGGAATCCTTACCCGGGGCCGATTCAGCCAAGGAAAACGGGATGCCCCGGTCGATCTTCACGCTTTTCCCTGGAGTCTTTGGCCGTCTCTTGCCGATGCGGTCGATACGCCTTACGGTTTATTGCAAGCTGCTCAAGAATTCCGACCGGTCGACGAATCACGATAGGACGGACTGCCGGGGTCGAAGCGAGAGGGACTGACCATGGGTTTGGACTTGGCCTTGGGGGTGATCATCCTGATCGCGGCCCTCCGCGGGTGGCTCAAGGGGTTTGTGAGCCAGGCCGTGCGAATCGCCGCCTTCATTGCCTGCTTCTACCTGGCCGATCCCCTGCGCGAGCAAGGCCGTCCCTACATTCTGGGCAGGATGCCAGCCATCGACGCTGGCCTGCTGGACCGCATCCTCTGGTGGGTCGCGGTCGTGGTCTCGTACATCGTGCTGGTCGCCCTGATCACCCTGGCTATCCAGTTGACGCGAACCCCTCCTCCGCCCGGCGCGCCAAAGTCGAGGCGCGACGACCAGTTCGGCGGCCTATTGCTGGGTACGGCCAAGGGCCTGCTCGTAGCGGTGTTTCTTGCCGCCGGGGTCGCGAAGTACGGCACCGAGATCGCCCGCAACGTTCCCTGGGCCGAACGCCGGACCGCCGGGTCGTACGCCCTCAAGTGGACCGCGCAGTATCAGCCCGCACCCCGGATCTGGGCCGCTCCACCGGTCCGCAGCTTTGTCGAACACATCCAGCGCAACGGTCTGAAGGGCCAGCTTGAAACTGAAGCAGAGAAACAAGTTGCGAGGCAGAACCCGGTCGATGCCGAGGCCGCGGCTCGGCTGCCGCGGCTCGATTTAACGCCCGCCGAAGCCCTTTTGCCCGACGCCGCACCCCAGGCGCTTGATCTCGATCCCGATCTGGTCAACGAGATCGAAGGCTACAAGTCCGACCTCCATGCCCGCGGCCGCCGCCCCTGAACGCTCGCCGCGACGACTTGACTGACATTGACCGAATGTCCGTGCCGCGGCACACTTCCGCGCATGCCGAATGTGGAGCACGGACCGCGTAACGATGTCTCAGGCCAACGGCCGCCGGCCTCTGCCTCCGAGCCTGCCAGGTGGCTGGAATACTGCCTGATCCTCGGACTCTATTTCACCTTGCGCGGTTATCACAGCCTCGATGGCGACCAGGCGTATCGCTTGCCCTTGCTGCTGCACCGGCTCGATCCGGCAATCTATGCCGCCGACCCATTTGTGCGGGCGTTTGACACGTTCAACCCGCATCGCGGCTCGCTGATGGTACTGGGATGGGTGACCGGGCTCTTGGGATTGGCGGCCGGGCTGCTGGGCGTGTTCATCATGATGTTCCTGGCCACCTGCCAGGGCATTGACCGGATGGCGCGGCAAAACTGGACGGGATTGGGGTCAGCGGCCTGGGTGGGTTGGGTGGCCATCAGCTTGGTATTGATGGCCCGGGCGGGCAACATCGGCACGAATCATCTCTTCGAGGCCATGGTTCTGGACCGTCTCATGGCGCTGGCGCTCGGTTGGCTGGCGCTGGCGGCCGTCGTGAGCCAGCCCGAGCTGGGGTGGTGGCGAGCGGCAATCGGCCTTGCCCTGGCCGCAGTCGTCCATCCCTCGCTGGGATTGCAGCTTGCTCTGCTGGTAATGGGATCGTGGACGGTCTGGGCCCTGCTCGGTGACTGGGCCTCGGTTCGCTGGACACTCGCCCTGCGTGGGGTCATCGCGGCGGGCCTATCGGTGTTACCGGGCCTGGCGCTGAACCTTGCGCCGGGCGGATCGCTGCTTCAGGGATTGCCGCCAGCCGATTTCTGGACGTTGGCCGTCGAGCTTCAGAGTCCTCAGCACATGTTGCCGCACCTCTGGCGCATGCCGCAGTGGCTGGCTTGGGGCGCTTACGTTGTGCTGGCGGCTCTGGCGCTCGGGCGGTGGACCCCGGCCCGCGTTCGTCTGGTGACGATGCTCACCGTCACCCTCGTTGGGTTGGGCGCGGCGTGGATTGCAATTGAATGGCTGCACCAGCCGCGGATCACGGTCTTCCAGCCGTTCCGGATGGCCACCGTTGCGCGCGGCCTGGCACTCGTGCTGGTTGCAGGCCGGTTGGTGGAGCTCTGGCATCGCGGCGCGTGGCTCGCTCGCGTCCGGTCGGTCTTGATCGCCGTCGCTCTGGCCGGCGACTGGATGCTCGTGATCGTGACGATCGTCGAAGCAGGGACGACGCTGGCGGAGGCTTGGGAAGTGTCGCGTCGCGGCTCTCACCTGGTCTTCGCAGGTTTGATTGTGTGGGGCCTGTGCTTCCTCGCGCGTCACGACACTGAGTCGGGCCACTGGCCAATCCTGGTCGTCCTGATCGGGGATCTGACGGTCCCGGTCTGCTGGCGGGTCGTCTACTCACGATTTCGCGACCAAGCCGCCCTACGATGGGTGACGGTGCTCGCCTGGGTCGTTCCCACGCTGGCGCTCTGCGCGGGCTTGATCCCGGCCGATCACCCGGCCGCTCGCAGCTCCCTGGTGCGCGGGCTGATCGCGCGATGCCGGTTTGCGGCGGTGCCGATCGACGACATCGAGCGGCTGGCCGCGTGGTGCCGCGCGCACACGCCCGACTCGGCGCGGTTCATCGGACCGCCGGGGCCCAAGACCTTCCGGCTCTGGTCCCGGCGCAGTCTGGCGTTCAACCGGGCGGGCAGCCCGTATCATGCCGCGGGCCTGGCTGACTGGTTCGCCCGGTTCCAGGACCACGTCGATGTCCACGATTCGCCGGAGGTGTTTGTCCAGAAGTACCTCTCGGGCAGGCACGAGCTCGAGGCCCGTTATGACGAGCTAAGCGACGAAAAGCGCGCCGAGCTGGCGGTCCGCCAAGGGGCCGATCATGTGATCGCGCTGGCGCCTGGCGCGCCAGGTTCCCGCCAAGATTCGACATCCGATCGAGACAGACCTCTGTTGCTCTTGCACCGGGAGGGTCGTTTCGCGGTCTACCGGATCAGGCCCGAAATGCTGTCTCAGCTTCAGGGTCAGGACCAGCGCCAGCGGTAACGCAGCCGGTGGGTGAACACGGTAGAGTCGATGGCGGCCAGGACCTGGACCCTCGTTGCATTCCGTCCGGCCTCGGCCAGCGCCGTCGAGCCTGGAGAATCGCACCGCAGCTCCAACCTTTTGGGGCCCGGTTCGGCTTCCGGCGCGGGGCCGCTCCAGGTGATGGCGTGCTGGCCCGCGTCGGCGAGTTCGCTGGAACCGAGGCGGACAAGATAAGTCGCCGCCAGCGCCGAGACCGGCGCCCGGCACCGGTCGGCGACGTCGATCTCGAGCACGACGAACCGTTCCGCTTCCTGGTCTCGGTATAGGCTGACCGAG
>JAFAHT010000162.1 GCA_019237095.1 Planctomycetaceae bacterium | reverse complement strand
GACTCGAAATCCCACAACCACCGACTCGAGGGGTGGCTGGTGGAGAATGCGGCCGGCTCTCGGATCGAGGTGGTGAGGCGTCCGCCCGGCTCGGAGGGGTATGTGAAGTTGCCCCGACGGTGGGTCGTGGAGCGGACATTCGCCTGGCTGGGGCGGTATCGGCGGAACAGCCGGGACTATGAGCGGTCCACCGGGTCGAGCGAGGCGATGATCAAGGTGAGTTCGATTCATCGCATGCGCAGGTTCTTGAAGCCAGATCAGTCGAAGAAGCCGGTGCCGTTCAAATACCGGGAATTACAGGGAAACGTTACCGGATAGGCTCTGAAAGGAGTCGTCATGCACGGTGCTCCGGGGCGGCAGGTCGTGGGGGAGCATGTCCCACTGGCAGCCGGAGCGGTTGAGGGAGAAGATGGCGTTGAGCACCTCCCGCATCTCGACCGTGCGGGGCCGGCCGACAGTGTTGACGGGGATCAGGGGCTGGATGATCTCCCACTGCTCGTCGGTGAGGTCGGAGGGGTAGGGCTTACGCATTGTGGCATGTCCTTGTGTGAGTGTGTCCTGCGGACCTCCTGGAAGGGTAATAGTTTACGAGATTTCCCAATTGCCGGATAGCCTCTTATTTCCCTTAGCGAAGACCAAGGTGATGTCTTCCACCTGCGTGGCCAAGATGTGATGGCGTTGGACCAGTTCCTCGGTCACGCACGCAAACGTCGGACTATCGGGTTGGTTGCCCGGGTAGGTGTGATGGCACAGCGGGATGTGGAAATCCGTCGTCACCAGCAGCGCCAGTCCGACGATCCGCAAGGCGGCACGCCCCTCCTTGCTGTGACCGCGCTGGGCCAGGGTACACCGTTCGTTGAACGTATCGATAAAGGTGAAGAAATTGGTGGCACCGAACAGGACCCGGCGGACATCCAAGGCGAACTCGCGGATCAGGTGGGCGGACAGGTCGCGTTCGATGGCCAGGATGGCGTGGGGGGGAGGCGGTCCATCTGGTCCCAGAAACGCTGACAGGTCAGTTGCTCCGGGCGGAAGTCCAGGAGGCGACGCAGCGCCGTGCGTTGGTACCAGGCGGCGATCTGCACCTTGCTGCGGGGATCGAGGCAGCGATTGAGGGCGGCGACCAGCAGGTAATGTCCGACGCTGGGTCCGCGTGGCCCCCGTCGGACGGGGACGTGGCGGTCGATGTGCTCGACCAGGCGCAGGCGTCGGGCCAGGTCGAACAAGGCCACGACGGCGCCGAACTCGGCGACGACCGCCTTCTCAGGCGCGGTGGTCAGGGGAGTCGTGGGTTGGGTCAGCGCGGCGATGATGTCGTCGGCGCGGCCGAGATACTTCTGCCAGATGATCTTGGGCTTGCCATCGACGCGGCGGCATTCGCGTGCGTAGTAGTAGGTCTTGCCGCGGATGGTCTTCTTGAGGAGGCTCGCCATGCTGCAGGTCATACAGCAAAGGCGGCATGTCCGTCAAGGAGCGTGAAAAATAAGGGCTTGAGGCGGCGAGTCCGGCCAAAAAAGTTAGGTCATACAAATCGGCCTTTCCGAGGCGAGTGGCCCGTGCCGGAAAGGACGATACACCAAAGGGTTAAGCGAGAGAAATTGAACATATGTCAACTAAAAAATCGGTAAACTCGGGCTAGTGAGAATCACTATATTATTACAAGGGATTCCCCTATATCGTCAAGGTGTCCCCGATCTTCTAATTGGCCAAGGATGAAGTGGCGTGTTCGAACCGTAGGCCTCGACTGGGCATTTCATCGTTCTGAGGCAGCCGTTGATTCTCGATTTCGCTCAACTCGCCGTCAGCGACCCACCCCTCAAGGGTGTGGGCTTGGGGTCGTGAGATCCTGAGCCCCGGCTGTCCAGGCTCAGTCCGAGATCCGGAAGTGCGTCCGGAAGAGGACGACGTTCACGGTCGAGCCAACGAACACACCGGCGGATGCTTCCTCGGTCCGCCGCTCTGGAACTCGCAGGTGAAACATGCTGAGGGTCGAAGCCAGTGCGTGCGAGGCGCGCTGGCCGTGAACATCGCCGAGGGAAGAGAGGCGTCAGCCTCCGTCACAGGGCCCTTCCGGGCATTTCCTTCAGTTCCTTCGTCAGGCCGGCATGTCGGGAGATCTTCCGGCCCTTTTCCTTCTTCCACGCACAATTCACGCGGCTCCCACCCCTGAAGGGAGTGGGTTTCCGCCGCGAAGAGGTTTTATGACGAAATTCGATTTCGATCCTCGTTTGCCCGATTTCCATGCGGATCCCTATCCTTTTTACGACAGGCTTCGCACGCATGCACCGGTCTACGCCTGGGAGGGATCGGGCATCACATTCGTGACGCGTTACGAGGATTGCAGCAACCTGCTGCATGATCATCGCCTCGGCCATGGCGAATTCCCACCGCCCTCTCCCTTGCTCAGGCCGCTCTTCGAGCTCCAAACCCGATGGATCCTCTTCAAACACCCGCCCGACCATACTCGACTGCGTAGCCTGGTGTACAAGGCTTTCACACCCGGTATGATCGAGAAACTGCGAGGTACCATCCAGCGGATCACCGATCAGTTGCTCGATCGGGTGCAGGCGCGAGGTGAGATGGACCTCATCGCCGACCTGGCTTACCCGTTGCCGGTGATCGTGATCGCCACCTTGCTCGGCGTCCCTCCCGAAGATCATCACAAAGTTCGCGACTGGTCGGACGCCCTGGCGCGTGTCCTGGACCTGACCGATGATCTGGCCGTCTTCGTGCGCGCGGCGGAGGCAACCATTGCCTTCACCGCCTACCTCCGTGAATTGCTCGATCAACGGCGTGCCGACCCGCGTGATGACTTGCTGAGCGCCCTGGTGGCCGTGGAGGAACCCAGCGCCACAATCGGTCCGGCCGAAATAGAGGCCAACTGCATCTTTCTGCTCCTCGCGGGACACGAGACGACCCTCAACCTGATCGGCAACGGGATCCTGGCATTGTTGCGACATCCCGACCAGTTGCACTTGCTGCGACAAAACCCGGCACTCATCCAGGGAGCGATCGAGGAACTGTTGCGCTTTGAAAGCCCCGTGCAGATGACCACCCGCATGGTCCTCGAAGAGATCACCGTACGCGGTCAAACCTTGCGGCGCGGGCAACGGATCGGTCTCATGCTGGGCGCCGCCAACCGTGACCCCGAAAAATTTGAAAGTCCCCATCGTCTGGATATCACCCGCAAGCCCAACCCTCATCTAGCCTTCGGTGGCGGAATTCACTTCTGCCTGGGAGCGCCGCTCGGCCGCCTGCAGGGTCAGATTGCCGTGAACACGATTCTGCGGCGCATGCCCAACCTGGCCCTGGCCATTGACACCCCAGTCTACAACGGGAATTATCTCCTGCGAGGTTTACAGAATCTTCCGCTGACGTTTTGATCCAACGGGTGATCGTCGTTCCATCGGGATTGCCGAGGCAGGCGTTCCGGTCATGCGATTGTTCCTCGCACGTTCCAGGGTCTGATCCAGGCCGGGATGGATTCAGCCGCCCTTGATACCATCGATGGATTGGACTCGGTCGGAGTGTCTCGATGCCGTCATTCCGCGGGAAGGTCGCTCTGGTGACAGGCGGTGGCTCCGGCATCGGGAGGGCAACGGCGATCGCTTTCGCCCGAGAGGGGGCGAGCGTCGTCATCGCCGATCAACACGTCGAGAGTGGTCAAGGGACCGTCCGGTTGGTGAAGGAGGCAGGTGATCACGGGCTCTTCGTCGGTGCGGACGTGAGCAAGGCGGTCGATGTCGAAGCGATGGTCGGGGAGGCCATTGCAGCCTTTGGTCGCCTCGATTTCGCGTTCAACAACGCGGGAGTCATGGAAGCGGGGGCGCCGCTGGTCGACCTGTCCGAGGAGACCTGGGACAGGATCATGGGCATCAACGCCAAAGGCGTCTGGATGTGCATGAAATACGAAATCCCGGCCATCCAGGCGAGCGGCGGGGGCGCGATCGTCAATTGTTCCTCGGTGGCGGGAGTGACCGGGTGCGCCGGGATGTCCGTCTACACTGCCAGCAAGCACGCCGTCCTCGGGCTGACCCGATCGGCGGCGCTGGAGTATGCCGGCAGTGGCGTCCGGATCAATGCCGTCTGTCCTGGCGTGATCGCCACGCGGATGGTCGACGAGGTTGTACAGAGATCGGGTGGAGACCCGAAGGTCTTGGAGCCGATCCGGGCGCTGCACCCGATCGGTCGGTTCGGTCGGGTGCGTCAGGGTAAGTCTGGTGGATCTTGTCAGTTGAAAGGAACTGACCATGGAAATTGCTCGTTCGCCATGTAGCTGACTCAGCGGCGGTACGGGTAACCACGCCGTCGGAGCCTGGGAACGCGAAGACGTCAGCCGTAGCGCAAGCGAATCCAGTTCGGCCTCGTGAAACCTAAACCGGGAGCGGCCAACCTTCCCGACCTGGCGAAGCCTGACATC
>JAFAHT010000301.1 GCA_019237095.1 Planctomycetaceae bacterium | reverse complement strand
GGCCATGCGGACGTCCACGTCGTAACGTGAGGGCTCGCCGCGGTTGGCCCTGTCGATGGCCGCCCGAAGCTGATCTTGCACCTCGGGCGAATGGTTGAACCAGTAGGTGTCCCAGAGGACCTTGCCCAGAACATCCTCAGGGGAAAGCGCCGCGGCCTCGAGGGGTCCCTTGTTTGCCTCGATCAGTGTTCCATCCGGAGTCAGGACGCCGACGAAGATGAACAGGCTGTCGAGAACGCGGCGAAGGTGCTTCTCGCTGGCGATGAGCGCCCGGTGGCGGTCCTCGTTCCTCCGCAGCGCCTGTTCATGATTCTTCCGCTCGGTAATCTCGGTGGCCACTCCGACGATCGAGGCCGGCCGGCCAGTCGAAGAGCGGTCGAAAACGGCGTCCAGGCTGCGGAACCTGCGCCAGCTTCCGTCCTTGTGCCGCATCCGATACTCGAACTCCAGGACGTCGTCGTCCTGGGCGGAATCGAGGCGTGCGAGGTGTTCGTCGAACCGTGCCAGATCGGCCGGATGCATGAGCGTGGACAGCAGCTCCGAGCCCATCGCCGCAAGCTCGTCTGCCGAGTAGCCAATGGAGTTCCTGGCCTCCTGATTTCCATAGACGTTTCGACGTGCGGCGATGTCAAAAACGTAAATGTAACTTGGTGCGATCGCCAGTACTTTTTCGAGTAGCTTCCGGTCCAATCGTTTTCCTGGTGTGAGAGCTGGCCGCAGGCTTTGCTCGGCTCGCACCGGGTCGTCGCTCTCGCCGCAGACCGCAAACCACCTGACCGGCCGGTTTTCATCGTCCAGGAGCGGCTCGGCCCGGCCCTGAAACCAGCGGTAGACCCCGTCGCTCCGCCTGAGACGAAAGGCCAGCTCGCAGGGTTCGCCCTCCCGCACCGCCCGTTCCCATCGCCTCAGAGTCTCCGGCAGGTCGTCGGCGTGGAACGCCCGCTTCCAGCCGAAACCCATCGAGTCTGCGGACGACAGCCCGGTGTACTCGCACCACCTGCGGTTCTGATAACCGACGCAACAGTCCGCGGATGCCAGCCAGACGATCTGAGGTAGAGATTCGGCAAGGGTCCGGAAGTGGCGATCGTATCCACAGGATAGGGTCGACGACGAGGCAGCATCGTGGATTTCGAGATCGCTCGCCATGTTCATGACCCTAAGGGCGCCTGTTCGGCTCCACGGATCGTGCGAATCTCGAAAAGATTCCGTGCTCGACACAGAGCGACTGCTAGATACGTGCAAAGGTTGAAAAGCCTCTTCGAAGGTAGCATGGTAAGCGAACCCCGTCAACGCGCGGGCGACCATGGCCAAGCCGTTCGTCGATGTACACCTAAGCGCATGGTTCCTGTCCGGCCTGAAGCAGCTTGCTGGCCGCGAATAACGCTTTAGCTCTTCAAGCAGATGGACGTACGCCACCCATCGATGCCTGGAATTTTGCGCAATTTGGGTGATTTGGGGATGAATTCTTTGCGTTGTGTCGCGTCGTCAGACAGAATGATAGAGAACTGGGAAATGAGATTCCCGACGGAAAGGAGTAAACAGAAGCCACGACGGGTCGGATGCCGGCATTGGATGACGATCCGTAAGTCTGCGATGAGGGAAAGGCATGAGCGCCTCAAGGTCCGGCCGGTCGACGTTTGACGATCCGCAACTCCAGCATCAGATCATGAGCTTGAGGAAAGTCGATCGCTTTACGAACCTGCTCTGCCTGGCGCGTGAGTACATTTGCCTGGCCGCCATCATCGGCGGGTCGATTCTGTTCGCGGAGTTCCGGTCTGGCTGGGGGGTTTCCTGGTTCTGGAACTTCCCTGTTTTTCTGGTAGCGATCATGCTGATCGGCGCGCTCCAGCATCGCCTGGCCGGCCTGGGCCACGAAGCCTCGCATTACACGTTCATGAAGCACCGCTTCCTTAATGATTTCATTCCCGACCTCTTCTGCATGTTTCCAATCCTCACGACGGTCCATTTCTACCGCGTCTTCCACATGGCCCATCATCAGTACACCAACGACCCCGAACGGGACCCGGATCTGCTGAACCTGGCCCATGGCAAGCGGACCTTCGAGTTCCCGATGACGCGTGTCCGGTTCATCGCCCTGGTCTATTTCTGCATGTTCACCGCGCCCATCCGGTTCCTGCGCTTTCAACTGGCTTATATCGCGGTGACTGCTCTGGGCAAGGGACGGAGCATCTACAGCGGAACTGACAAGGGCGGCCGATTCGGCGAGCTGTACCTTCCTCGCCTCGGGACCGTGCTCGGATTGGCGTACCTCATCGCTTTGGGTGCGGCCGTTGGCTACCTGGCCCGAACCGGCAGGGCGGGATGGATCATCCCGTCCGGGCTCATCGGCATGATACTGGCGGGCTTCACGACCTATGCCCTTCCCGACTGGGCCGTTTTTTCGTCTCCGTTCCGCCAGGCCTATTCCTGCCGGTTTGCCGGCGTGGCGCGGCTCTGCTATTTCAGTGTCGTGCTGATGGCGACAGCGGCGGGGCACTCGAGATTCTATCCGCTCATCTTGTGGTTCGTTCCGCTCGTCTCTTCGTTCCCGTTCTTCATGCTCTTGCGCGATGTGTACCAGCACTCCAATGCCGATTCCGGCCGGTTGACCAACTCGCGAGTCTTCTTTACCGATCCGTTCACCCGCTGGGCGGTGTTCGTCTACGGTCAGGACATGCACATTCCCCACCACTTGTTCCCCGCCATCCCGCATTACCGCCTGGGCGAGCTGCACAAGATCCTGAAGCAGGCCAGCGCCGATTATGGTACCCAAGTCGTCGAGTGCCACGGCACCTTCAGCGACCCCCTCGGCCGGGCGACGATCCTCGACGAGATGACGAGGCCGCACCCCGCGGCAAACCGACGGGAGGACATCCAATCTCACGAGCTCTCCAGCCGCGAAGCGGCGGCAGATCGTAGCCTGTAGCTCAGCAGGTAACTCTCTTCCCGTTGGCCCTGCAAGTCCGCTATTCCGGCTCGATCGTTCAGGTGAACGCTCTGCCACCACTGAATGTGGTGCAATATCTCCTGGGTCAGGCTCTGAGACTTCCTCCATGAGAGGAGCCTGGCGAACCCGACGCAGTGCTCGCTCGTGGGTACCAGGGTGGGAGCCGAGCCCGGAACGCGCGAGCTGGTCGAACTTCGCCATCAAGGTACATGGTCTTCTCCCCAGGTTTTGATCAAGGGAAGGGAAAGGAAGCCTTGATCACGGCACCCGCACCGGGCGCGGAGATGATAGATAGCTCTCCGCTCACGAGCGAGACCCGTTCTCTCATGCCGAGCAGGCCCAGGCTTTCCCCTCCAGCCGACCGCTCCAGCGCGGCCTCGGGGTCGAAGCCGCGTCCATCGTCGGAAACCGAAAGTTCGAGCTTACCCTTGTAAAGCCGCAGCCGGACCAGGAGATGGCCGGGCTCGGCATGTCGTAGGGCGTTGGTGATTGCCTCCTGAACGACTCGGTAGCAGACAGTCTCCAGCTCCGTGCCCAGACGGCCGATTCCCTCGTCAGCCTGGAACCGAAGATCCAGCCCGGTGAGGTCGGCCAACGACTCGACGTGGCGGCGAAGGGCTGTCACCAGGCCGAAATCGTCGAGCAGGGAAGGATGGAGGTCGAGCGAAAGCCTCCTCACCTTGGTGATCAGTCGCGCGACCAGGTCGAGGCAACCGTCAACTGCTTCGCGTCCTATCTCACTGCCCGCGCCCTTCTTGACTGCGGCCAGGTTGAGGTTGAGAACCGCCAAAATCTGGCCGATCTCATCGTGCAGCTCACGCGCGATGCGCCGCGACTCTTCCTCGCGCACCAGGATCAGCTTGTGCGACAGCGACTCGAGCTGGCTGCGGCCGTACGTGACATTTTCGAGCAGTTCCGAGTGCGCCAGGGCCAGGGAGATGCTCCCGCCGACTTCCTGTGCAATCTCGGTCTGCAGTCCGCTGAAACTCGCCGGGCCCCGGCCGCCAAGCAGGAGGACTCCGAGCATCCGGTCGTGGTGACCCAGGGGGATAGCCATGAGAACGTCTATTCCCACGGCATGAAGCTGCTGGGGCACGACAGGCAACTTCGCGCCTCCTCCGAGCAAGAGAATGACAGGACAGAAACTCGCGGGGCCGGTCTCGAATGCCACGCCCAGGTCACCGATCTCGAGCTGGTCTGCCAGCTTCGCCAGCGGCTGGCCCGCTCCGTCCTCGGCCAGAAGGGTGAGTGTCTGCCCCCGCGGTTCTTGCCGGTAAATCGCGGCGTGCGAGTGGGGAACCAGGTCGCGCAACAGAGGCAGAACCTGGCCCGCGATCTCCGCGGCCGATTCCGCCATCAGGATCGCCCGGTCGATCCTCCGCAGCAGATCCAGACGGCGGGAATACTCGCGCAGCTCTGCCATCGTCTGGCGCGAGTAGACGATCTCCTTTTGCAATCGCCTGAATCGATTGAGCCGGGTGATCGTCCGCACGCGGGCACGGACTTCGGCCCGATCGATGGGCTTGGTGATGTAGTCGTCAGCTCCTGATTCCAGCACCTCCAGCCGTGACTGCCGATCGTCCAGGGCCGTCACCAGCAGGATCGGAATCTCGGCCATTCCCGGATGAGACCGGATTCGCCGGCAAGCTTCCAGACCGTCCATCCCGGGCATCATCACGTCGAGCAGGATCACGTCGGGCCGGCCGGTTTCAACGAACTGCATCGCCTCGTGACCACTGCCGGCGAGCACCAACTCGTAGCCCTGCCCCTCGAACACCGAGGCCATCGACTTCAAACCCAGCGGTTCGTCGTCGACGATCAAGAGCACCGGTCGGG
>JAFAHT010000111.1 GCA_019237095.1 Planctomycetaceae bacterium | reverse complement strand
TTGCCAATGCGGGCAGCCTTGAGCATCTTGAAGCACTCGTAGACGTACTTGGGCTTCCAGGGGAAGAGCGGGCTGGCCTGGCTCATCAGTTGAGAGGCGGGCACCCGGGCCTCCAGGCCCCGCTCCACCTGGAGGTAGACCGAGCGTTGGTGATCGCACCACCGCAGGCCGAACTCGGTGTTGGCCGGGACCGCCAGGCAGACCAGCGCGAGCAGGCCAACGTGGACCACCCGTCGGGCCGGGGCGGACCCGTAGGTCAACCAGGCGACGTAAAGGGCGCTGAGCAGCGGGGCGGCGATCGCGATGTAGCGACCGGTAAGGCCAAAGCCCGGGCCGGAACTCGAGCGCGACAGGCCCACCGCCGCGGCAACACTGAGCATCGAGAGAATGACCGCGATCAGGCCGAGGGCCCGGGGGCGTTCGCTCGGCGCCCGCAGCCCCACGGCCGCCAGCCGCAGGAGTGTGGCAGCGACCAAGAGCACGACGGTCAGGCCCGCGGGCCGCCAGTACCCCGGGACGTTCGGCCAGACGACCACACTGAGGTACTCCAACGTCGTGGATGCCGCCGCCGCAAGCGATGGAGCGAGCGGGGCGTAGGGCGGCTTGGAATAGCCGCTCAGATACAGCGCGACGACGGCCGAGCAGGCCATCAGCAGCCACAGGCCGATGGCCCGCGCCGCGCCGCCGGGCTCTCGCCCGGACCACCAGCCCCAGGCGACGTAGCCGGCTAGCCACAGCACCAGTGGGGGCAGCATGACCAGACCGCTGCCGCCGCACAGCGGCAGGAGCACCAGGAACAAGCCGAACCTCAGGGCCAATCGCCAACCGGGGCGCCGATCGGCCAGGCCCGCCGCCACGATCAGCTCGACCGAGATCCAGGCGGTCAGGAACAGGTTCAGCGAGAAGCTGATCAGCAGGGCCTCGACCTGCCCGACGTTGAGGATCGACAGGGGCAGCACGGCGTCCGTCACGCTGGTGTACCCGCGGAGCCTATGGGCCAGCAAGAGCATCGAAGCCGCCGCCATCGACAACAGCCCCGCGTTGAAGTATATCCCCAGGCGGAAGTCCTTGGCGATAAACCGGTACAGCCCGGCCAGGATCAGCCGGGAGATGACCGGCCGGTGCTCGTTGTGCTGAGCCCAGACCCAGCGGAGACTCACCGGCTCGTGTCCACTCATCACGGACACCAGCATGAAGTCGTCCATGTAGGGGATGTTCCGCGTGTGCTGTTGGATAAGGAGGATCGTGGCGGCCGTCATGGCCCCCCAGACGGCCCAAACGAGGACTGGCCCAGCCAAGTCCTGGGCACGGGTCCACAGGGGGTGCCCAAGGCGCGGAACGAGTATTTCCATCGCTACTCCTCTTCCCTGTCGAGGTGTGGAGGCCTCTCGGGGGTCCGGTCTCGGGGGCAACGTGCCGGTCGCCCGTCCAGGCGATGCACCGTGGCAATGAGATCGGCGAGTCCTTCTGCAGGGATTCTCCATGTTCCGTTCCTGAATCGATCGACCGTTTATGGCCAGCACTTGAACCGAACGACTCGCTAGGGCACTTGAAGGGCAAAACCCATAGCGTTTGAGTCGAGTTTTTGTTGCTTTCGGTCAGGAACTGCGCAACCCTTTCGGTCCAGTGGGAACCACCTTAGAACAGCGTGTAGATGAACGGCGCCATGCTCGACCCGGCCAAGGTAGCCAGGAGGCCGCACAGTCCCAGGGCGATCAGGATCGGCAGTAGCCACCACTTCTTGTTCTGCTTCAGAAAGCCGAAAAGCTCGGTGAGCAGGCCGGGCTGAGGGTCGCTCGCCAACTGCTCCATAACAGTTTCGTGAGTAGGTCCAGTCATGATCGACGCAATCCTCCCAAATAAGAAGGCGAGGCTTGACAGAGGGCTGCCGAGACGATGAACCGCTGAGATCGGAGAGAATCGCTGATCTTGCAAGATCAGCGAGGCATCAAAACTGCTGGAGGTAAGCCTCCGGGCTGTGGTCGGGAGTGTAGGGTTCCCAGTAGGTAGGGGCGGCGCGGTCGAGATGGCGTTTCATTGCATCACGGCCGATCAGCTTGAAGATCAGGCCGATGGGGGTGAAGATGACGTAGTAGAGCAGGGCCAGCGTGAGGCTCGAGACGGCCCATCCGATCGGCCAGGTAGCCAGGGTCAGACCGAGGAAGACCGACTTCAGCAGCATTGGATGCACCAGCCCGATGAGCCGGCCAGCAACGGCCAGGATCCAGAAGGCCGCCGCTAGCCGAAGATGACCTCGGTTGAGCATCAGTGGCGCAGCGACCATCCCGAGGAAGAACATCCATGCCTCGGAGAACTCGGCCAACGTCTTGCGGTCAGGTCGCCAGTTAATCGGTGCCAGGGACATATCAGCCTCCGGGATGGGCTCAGTCGAGCTGGAATTGGGCCAGGTGGGTAGCGACCTCGTGGTGGTCCAGTACCCGGTGGTTGGCCTTGTGGAGCACGAACCGGCCCATTGCCAAGACATCGATATTGGTAGCCAGGAAGCAGCGGTAGGCATCGGCAGGGGAACCAACAATCGGCTCGCCCCGAACGTTGAAGCTGGTGTTGACGACCACAGGGCAGCCGGTCTGCCGAGCGAAGGCGCGGAGCAACCCGGCAAAGAGCGGGTAGCGGGCGTCATCGACGGTCTGGACCCGGGCCGAGTAATCGACGTGGGTGACGGCCGGGATCACACTGCGGGGGACGTTCAGCCAGTCGATTCCCCAGAGTCCCTCGATCCGGCTGTCGGGATCGAGTCGCTTTCCGGGATGGACCGGGGCAACGAGGAGCATGTGGGGACTCTCCTCCTCGGGACGCATCTCGAAGAACTCATCGACGTGGTCACGGAGCACAGCCGGGGCGAACGGGCGGAATGACTCGCGGAACTTGATCTTGAGGTTCATCGTCGCTTGCATCCGGGGGCTGCGGGCATCGCCGAGAATGCTCCGGGCGCCGAGGGCCCGCGGACCGAACTCCATCCGTCCCTGGAACCAGCCGACGACCTTCTCCTCGGCCAGTGCGGCGGCGACCGCATCACAGAGCTCGTCATCGGAATCGTAGCGGGTGTAGGGGGCCTCGACCGAGCGGAGATAACGCTCGATTTCGGCATCGGAGTAAGCCGGGCCCAGGAGCGAGCCGCCCTGGCTGTCGGGCACCCCCGGTTGTCGGGGCCGGCCGAGCAATTGGTGGTGGATGAGGAGGGCCACGCCGAGCGCTCCGCCCGCATCACCGGCCGCCGGCTGGACCCAGAGGGCGTCGAATGGCCCCTCACGTAAGATGCGGCCGTTCGCCACGCAGTTCAGGGCGACGCCGCCGGCCAGGCAGAGGTTCTTCGCCCCGGTCTGACGATGGACATGGCGGGCCATCCGGAGCATGATCTCCTCGGTGACTGCCTGGACCGAGGCGGCCAAATCCATCTCGCGCTGGGTCAGTGGCGTCTCAGGCTTGCGGGGTGGGCCGCCGAAGAGCCGGTGGAACTTTGGAGAAGTCATCGTCAAGCCTTGACAATAGTTGAAGTATGACATGTCCATGCGGAACGAGCCGTCATCCTTCAAATCCAGCAGGTGCTCGTAGAAGAGATCTACGTACCTCGGTTTGCCGTAGGGGGCCAAGCCCATGACCTTGTACTCACCGCTATTGACCCGGAAACCGGTGTAGTAGGTCAGCGCCGAGTAGAGCAGGCCCAGCGAGTGGGGGAAGACGAGTTGGTGGGTCAACTCGATCTTGTTGCCCCGACCCATGCCGAAGCTCGCCGTGGCCCACTCGCCCACGCCGTCGATCGTGAGGATGGCAGCCTCGTCGAACGGCGAAGGGTAGAATGCGCTGGCGGCATGCGACTCATGGTGCTCGGCGAAGACGAATCGCTTGGTGTACCTGCTGCCGAGCTCCCGACCCAGCACGCGCGGCAGGCGAAGCTTGGTGCGGAGCCAAAGCGGCATGGCTCTCCGGAACGAGCGAAACCCGCTCGGGACATAGGCAAGGTATGTCTCCAAGAGCCGCTCGAATTTCAGGAGCGGCTTGTCATAGAATCCCACCCAGTCGAGATCGCTTGCCGATAACCCGCCCTCGGCAAGGCAATACGTGACGGCACGGCTGGGGAAATCGGCGTCGTGCTTCTTGCGGGAGAACCGCTCCTCCTGCGCCGCCGCGATGATCCGACCATCGACCACCAGCGCCGCGGCCGAATCGTGGTAGAACGCGGAGATCCCGAGGATAGCTGCCATGGTCCCTCCACCCGAAGCCGAGGCTGATTGTGCCGAGGACAGGGGGCCCTCCGGACCGGAGAGTTAAGTCAACCCTTTCCATAATATCGGATGCTTCATAGGTAATAATGTTCGATTTCTTCGGCGGCGATTATGTTGCACGATAATTGTGCCGATCTCCCCGGTACGGCGCATTCGCGCCAGGCTATTCAAAAGGCCCCGCCAATGGTTCTCCAGGGATCTCCTCGGTAGGAGAAGCTCATGCCATTCCCGAAAGCACGGACGATCGTCAAAACGGTGGCTCCGGCCTGTCCTGGTTCCAGGCTGGTGCGCCTCCCTCGGTGGAAAAAGGTAGGCCTCTTGGCCTTGGTCAACCTCGTATTGTTCGCCGTGACCGGCGTCATCGGCGAGGTCGGCTTCCGGCTGTTCTGGAACCCGAAGTATTACATCCATTGTGACCAATGGGCGGTCGGCTCGGGGATAACGGCAGCCGGGCGCAAGTATTGGCCGAATTCGACCTACCAGATCGAGAGTTCGGAGTTTCGCGTCACGTTCCGGACCAACGCGCAGGGGTACCGGGCCCGTCCGGAGCCGTCCGAGACGGGAAGGCCTTATCGGATCGCGTTTGTGGGCGACTCCTTCACCGAGGGGATGCAGGTCGATTACGACAAGACGTTTTGCGCGCTCATCGAGCGCGGGCTGGCCGGCTCCGTTCCGGGGCGCGCGGTGGTCTGCGAGAACTATGGCGTGGCCGCGACGGACCTCTTCGAGTACTGGCACCGGATCACGCACGACGTCTTGCGGCCCGCTCCGCCCGATGCGCTGGTCTTGTGCATCTTCCCCGGGAATGACCTCACCGGCGAGCTGCCGGATGGCGGGTTCGATGCCGATGGCCGTCCCCAGCGCGAGTATTACAAGGAACCGGGCTGGGTCAAGCACATCTCGACGTGGTTGAATCTCAAATCGAAATTCGCCTTTTACGTCCAGCAGAGGGTGGTTATAGCCTGGAGGCGGATGGTGCGGACCCCGTACCAGGCGCCGTGGCAGTGGTGGGCCAACCCGGACGTCACCGCACGCGCCGCGGACGTTCCCGTGATTCGGCGGTCGCGGGCCCTCTTCCAGGCGATCGCCGCGGAATGCCGGCAACGCGGGACCAAGCTCTGCATCCTCGTGGTTGGGCCGGTGGCACCTTATTACTGCGCGAAGGACGGCAAAAGCCCCCTCGGCCAGATCGTCGCCGACTGGCACATTGACGTCCCGGTCATGGACATCGCCATCGTGGCCCAGGCGACTCCCATGCCCGGGCTGCTGGTGTTTCCCCGCGATGGGCATTTGAACGAGCTCGGGCACGCGTTCGTCGCCGTTGGAGCTATCCCTCCGCTTCGAACTGCCTTGTCCCTGTCCGGGGCGGATAAGGTGTCCGGGGCCGGATAATCAGTAAATCGCGTATTCATTCAGTCGTGGCCGCAAGCCCAGGAATGTCAGCAGGCTGATCGCGAGGGCCAATCCGAGCGGCAATAGCCAGTCGAGCCCCGCCAGCCAGCCTGTGGCGTCGGCCAGGCTCGACACAAAGTACGACCGGTTGA
Organism: Planctomycetaceae bacterium; assembly: GCA_019237095.1. Taxonomy (GTDB): domain Bacteria; phylum Planctomycetota; class Planctomycetia; order Isosphaerales; family Isosphaeraceae; genus Aquisphaera. Next base: position 2,793 of record JAFAHT010000111.1, on the reverse strand, counting down.
TCATGTTCGTTTTGGACAGCGCGGCATCGAATTGTTCGAAGGCCCAATTCGACTGGCCGGGTTTGGTGCCGAGACACAATGCCACCGCCTCCTGTTCATCTTTGAGGTCGCGAATCTGCTGGTCGATCTTGAGATAATCCAGGAATTTTTGCAGTGTCTCCTTGGCCGCGACAAACTCATTGGGAAACGTGATGTTGTTGAGTTCGGCGGCCAGATAGCCCGTCAATGCGGCGGGGGACTTTTGCACGCGATCGATTTCAGCAAGCAATTCCACACCACTCAAAGGGCTCGAAGTCGCCGCGATCTTTCTTGCCTTCTCTTGAAAAGAGTTGGCGTAAAACTGAATCTGATCCGGCTTACCCCCTTGCATTTTATTGAGCAGCCAGCGGCTTTCGTCGCCGTTGGCCTCGTAGGCAGTGGCCCGCGCGGCTTCGAGCACGGCGATACTGTCGAAGGCATCTTGCTTGGCCACCTTGATATCCGAGCTCGATTGCCACAACGCGACAAGTGCCCACAGCCAACCACAGGCCGTCAGCACGGCGGCGGTTAGCAGCGGCGGATTGACGACACGACGCATGCGCAGATACAGCAGGACTTTCAAGCCAACAATCGCGGCCAGCAGCGCGGCGCCGGTCCACAGTACGAGCTGCCAGGCCACCATCGCCGCCGTTTTTTCCGTCTGGTACGCTCGGTCCAATTCTCGTTGATTGACCGCGACCAGATCATCGATCGCCGGTAGCAGCTTCGTCCGAACGATTTCGTCGGCCGCCTGATGTTGAGCCAGGAACTGGGCGTTGCGTTGATCGTGCAAGAGTCGTGCGCGGGCCGCAAATTCCTCGTAGCGCGGCAGTTCGTTCAGAACGGTCCGCACCGGAGGCACTTCCCCGGCGTAGGTGATGTTCCGCGCCGCCGCGAGCAGGTCTTCGGTTGCCTCGGAACGCCGTTTGTTGAAATCGTCGACGGCTTGTTTGCCTTGACCCGGCTCGGCGAGCAGTTCGTTGGCCAGGTTGCTGTGCATGTCGGCCAGACTTGCCCGCATTCCCTGTCCGGCGAGGATGCTGGGCGAGGCGTCCTTGGCGATGGTCTTGACGGCCTGGTACTGCCCTTCGGCCGCGTGCCGAATCGCCAGCGCGAAGGTCATCGACAGGAAAACATTCACGACGATCGCGGTGCGCAGCCAGTTTGGCGTGACGCTCATCCAGGCAAGTACTTTCCGGGGATCTTGCATGAGCGATAGCAGCGCGTTTTCCGTCGTATTGCGCCGGGGCGGTGCGTTCGACGGTTGGATCGTTGTCGTGGCCATGTGAGTTTGCTTACGAGATGTCGATTGCGCGGACGAGGACCGAGGTCCAAGCACCTATGGCAATCACCGCGCCGTCGTGCAGCAATGTGTCAACGCCGGGGAGCACTTCGACCCCATCGACTTGCGTACCGTTGGCCGAGTTCAGATCGCGCAGTACCAGCGAACCACGGGGGCCTTCAATCAACAGCACGTGCCGGCGCGAGACGCCCGCATCACCATGCACGGGCACCTGCACACGCACGTCGGTGCCAGCCCGGCCAATCATCGTCTCGCGATCGAAGAGCCGGAACTTCCGCGGCGGTTGGCCTGCCGGAGCGTCGGGATTGGGTATGCCGTACAGATTGGAGTCGACGGTCAACGTTAACTCCCAGCGGGCAGCAGCGGCCGACGCAGCGGTGCTGTCGGAATGAACCGATGCGGCAGACGTTTGCCTTTCCCGTTCGCCGGGCACGTTTGACGGCGGCGATAGCCACGTCGGAACGGACGCGGGCGTGGCGCTCTCGACCGCAGGATTTGCCGAATCGGCTGGAGCTTTGTCGAGCGATTTCGCCAATTCCGCGGACGGGCTGTTCGCGGTGGGAGCTGGCACATAGGGCCGAGGCGGACCGGAACCGGCGACGCGGGTCGCGAAGTTGTATCCGCAGACCTCGCAAAACACATGCTGATCGTTGTCACGCGGCGCGGCGCAGTCGGGACACCGTTCGCGACCATCGCCGGCGGCAGGCGGAGCGACAGGCTCTGCCCCGATGACCGGTCCAGGCACCCCTGACGGCGATGTCTCCGCCGCGGCGACCGCAATCTCGAGGCCGCAAACCGAGCAGTATTCGGGCGTCTCAGAACGATGGTTTGCAGGACAGGTAAACATTTTCCGGAACCGCCGTTGGCGACCAACCGTGGACATTCAAGTGGGATTGTCAGCGATGCGGCGCGCGCTCAGGACGGTTTCTGGACGCGGGCCGTCTTGGTGGAGCGGGTATCGAGCGCGAACTCATCTTCCCTCTTCACATCACGACGCAGCTTGACTGTTCCTTGCCGCTCGTCTTCGATTTCGACCACCTTGCGGAGCAGCTTCATGGTGTCGGGGTTCGAGGTCGCGGCGATCTGTACGGCTCGCCCAAGCAGCTTCGTCGCCTGGACTTCGTCGCCTCGATCGCGCGCCTTGAGTCCTGCCTGAATGGCACTGGCCAGCTCGACCTGTCCCGTGTAATGAGCGACGGCGGGATGAATCAATGCGGACTGTGCTTCGTCGTCGGTCCAGACGGCCAGAATCATGTCCTCGGCGACCTTGGTTTCTTGCCCGCGTTCGACGATGACCAGGCTGACGCGGCCGGCACACATCCGCTGACCAACCTTGCCCGGCGTGACGCGAATCGCCAGGTGGTAATCCCGTTTCTCCTCGCCCCAGGCGCCTGTCGGGTAATCGCGCACCTGGGGGTTCTTGGGATCGACGATCGCCCGATCGGTCAGATCGAGCTGCTCGGGATAGACCA
>JAFAHT010000535.1 GCA_019237095.1 Planctomycetaceae bacterium | reverse complement strand
GTGAGAAGCCTGACTCGGTACTTTTCGTAACTCTTCAGGAAAAGCCAGTTCTGAGGCATCACCAGGGCCGTCGTTCCTCCCGGTCTCGAGTAGTCCAAGGAACGTTCCAGGAAACCCGTTGCAAGATCTGCCTTTGCAGCAGGGTAGCTCTTCTCAAGATAATCCCGTAGGACCTCGTCCTGCTTGCCGCGAGCCAGATACGGCACGTTGGTGGCGACCAGTGTGTACTCCCGCGTCATCAACGAGGCCGCCAGCGCGATGCCCTGGGCCGCGACGCCGACGGCCGAACGGTCGGGATCACCTTTCGTCTCTGTCTTCTTCAGGGCCGTGTCGAGGGTGCCCTTCAAGGCGTCGAACCCGAGGGTGAAGAGGTCGTCGGCCACGGTGCGGGGGTCGATCAGCGAGCCCAGCGTCGGGGCCTTCTGAAAGAGGTCGTAAAGCCGCTCCATTCCCTCCTTGAAGCGGGAATCACCGTCTGCGAACTTGGTCCACTGCTCCTTCGTCCCGACCACACCCTGACCCGAGCAGGCGATATTGAGGGGGGGCAGAGGACGGTAGCCGAGGGGCTCACCGTTTTCATCGGGGAACTTCCAGGCTGCCATCGCCAGCGCGAATGCGGCGATCTGCGTGCAGCGAGCGTCGATCTCGAGGCCAAAGAGATTCTCTCGCAGCACGGCATCGACCGCTTCCTTGGCGGAGAGCCGCTCGTCGTGCATCCGCAGCCGCACCAGCAGATGGAACCCTGCCACCAGGAAATGACCGCTGCCGCAGCAGGGGTCAAGCATGGTGAACTCTCTGAGTGTTCCGGGCCAGCCCTCGAACATCCCCGCCGCCGGGGTGCCGTCGTCTCGCCATCGAAGGTAAGTGAACTTCTTGGCCATGGACGAAACAAATTCATTTTCAGCCACGGATGAAACACGGATGAAACACGGATCAGAATCAGAAACTCTTTTGTTGTTGTCTTTATCCGTGTTCAATCCGTGTTTCATCCGTGGCTCAATGTCTCTTCCGCTCTCTTCTTTCCGTGGCTCCAGCACTGCCGAACACCTCAATCCGTGGCGAGCGGACCACCAGGCTCCTATGGTGTTGTGGAGCAAGAACTCCACCATGTAGTGCTCGGTAAAGAGCTGCGTGACGGCTGGCAGCGAGCGTCCGTCGATCTTCTGACCGCTCTTGTTGACCTCGTCCTTCTTCTTGCTCTGCCAGAATTGATAGACCCAACCCAGGCTATCGTCGGCGGTGAAAACCTGGGAAGGCAGGCCCGCCAGCAGCCTTTCGAGGGGAAGGCGGTCGTTGGCGGGCAACTCGACATCCAAGAGCACATCGTCAATCCGAAAGATCTGGGGGAGCATACGACTGGCATAACGAGCCGCCAGAACGAACCCGTTGGGAGCGCGTTCGGAGGGAGCCAGCTCCTCACACTCGGCCAGCGTGACCACCACGCCGTCCGGGTGCATCAGCAGATGATTCTCCGCCAGGAAGCGGGCGAACAGCATGCGGTGCCAGTACTCGTAGGCAAGTTCCTGGGTAAGCTGGTCGATCTCCTGGCTATCGTCAGGATTGCGCCGATCACCGGCCTGTATCCCCCGGGCTCGAAGCTGCTTGCGAAATGCCCGGTCAGCCAGAGAGAAGTGGCCGAACGGCTTGGCAGCAGCGACCGCCCATCGCTGGAGCGCAGCACGTGCGGCCGTTTCGGACTTGTCGCGCGCCTGGACGACCACACTTTCCAGTTGTCTACGAAGGTCAAAGGCAAGTGGGGGCATTGCCGGGCCACCGATCAGAACGAACAAAAGAGGATAGTCTCGGCGGGCTCAACCGACAGAGCCGCGGAAAGATAACGGAACGTAATGGATGATCCGGTATTTTGAGCCACGGATGAAACACGGATGAAACACGGATGAAACACGGATAAAGACAGGAATCAATATACGAATCGCTTGAACTCGACCTTGGTCCGGCCGAAGTTGATGAGCAGGCCGACCTTGATTCCGGTCGCCTTGAGCTCGTTGATCAATTGCGCCTCGTCGGTCGACTGGTACTCCTTGGCGACCTTGAGTTCCACGATGACTTGATCTTGGACCAGGAGATCCGCTTCATAGTCACCGACCACGGTCCCTTTGTACGTCACCTTGATCTTGCTCTCCCTTTCCGCTTTCAGACCCCTTGAGACCAATTCCACCTGCATCGCCTTTTGGTACACTTTTTCGAGGAAGCCGTGGCCGAGCACGGAATGAACCTCGAAAGCGGCACCAACGATCTGTTCCGTGATCTCTCGAGCTTCAAGCACCATGACCTGATACCCCTGTCGCTTCAGACTCTACCACGGGGGTCCATCCGCGCTTTCTTATCCGTGTTTCATCCGTGTTTCATCCGTGGCTAAATTGCTTTGCACAAATATATCATTGCACTAGCATTACACTCATTCCTAAACGATCACCGGCCCCTCGGTCAGCCTGGCGCGGATTGTTGCTTCCACGGACGCCAGCCAAGCCTTCAGGTCGCTTTCACTTTTTATCGTACGGCTGGGCAGCTTGACCTGCTGGGCCTTGGGCTCCAGCAACTTGGCCGCGGCCGCCAGGGTTTGGGCGAACCGGCTGGGAATGGCGTCGCGGAGGGTCGCCCATTCCTGCAACTTGGACGCTCCGAGTGTGGCCAGGACCTCATCGGTGGTCCCGACCTTTACGGGTGGCAGGTGGTCGAGCTGGTGCTGAGCCGTCAACTCGTTGCGATCTTCGGGTGACAGGCGGCTCCAGGAGTCCGAGGCACCCAATGACGAGAAGCCCTCCTTCTGGAGCGCCTGACACTGAGCGTAGGCCGTGTTGAGGGCGGAACGGAGAGAGTGCGTGAGGGTCTCGACCATGCCCGGCATAGGGTCGGGGTCGTTGAGAAGGCCACGGTGCTCCTCGATGGCTTGGGCTTCCGTACGCACCGCGGTACCCTCGGGAAGTGCCCCAGCGTGCTGCAAGAGAGCCTGGAGTGCATTCCAGCGCGGCTGCCGCTGGCCTATTGCCTCTGCTCGTTGCTGCCATGCTTTGATCTCTTGGAGAAACTGATCTTTCCGTTCCAGGATGGCCTTGAGCTGGTCGTTGCCGACTCGCTGGGTCAGGTCATTCAGGTGGGTCAGATCAGGTCGCTTGGGCAGCGGACGCTCGCCTCCCGCCAGGTCACCGAGGGCCTTCATGCGGTTAAGGAACTCGGGGGCACACTGCGACTCCTGACCCGGCTTCACATTCAGCCCAACGTGGTTCAAGACCTTGCGAAGCTGGATCAGCTCGGGCGTCGCGAGAACAATGTGCTCGCATCGAAACTCGACGTTGCCGAGGTTCTGCCGGATCTTCTCAATCATGTCGTCCGTGGAGATGTCGTTCACGTTGGGGAATTGCTTTTGCAGGAGAATCCGAACATCGGCGGGCCTGTCAGCGAATTGGGGGCGAGACGCCAGCACGGCGTTCGCGATGCCATCCGAGACGTAG
>JAFAHT010000511.1 GCA_019237095.1 Planctomycetaceae bacterium | reverse complement strand
GCCCTACTCTTGCTGGTGCTCGCCGCAGAGTGGTTGCATCGACCGCAACAGGTCCGCTGGATGTGGGGACTTGTCGGGGCCGTGCCACTGTCTCTCGCGCTCTCCAATGCCGCGGTCTTCGTCGCGGGAGGCATCGGCCTGGGGCTCGCCTATCCGGTCTGGAAGCACGAAAGCCGGCGGAACCTGGTTGCATTCTGGACTTTTGGAATCGCCCTTATCGTCTCGTTCACACTACTCTACCTGTTCGTCACTCATGGCCAAAGCGCCAAGGCCATGGACGGCTTGAGACGCTACTGGTCCGCCTCGTTCCCTCCGCTGACAGATCTCCCCCGGCTGCCGGGATGGTTGATCTCGGCTCATACCGGAAGTGGTTTCGCATACCCCGGCGGTGGATCTCGAGGAGGAAGCACCGCGACGTCGCTGGCCTTTCTGATCGGGGTGGTCGGAATGGCGCGCAGGGGTCATGGGGCGATGGTTGCCTGTCTGCTCGCTCCCTTCGCACTGGCCTTTGTTGCTGCGTCGCTCCAGCGCTATCCGTATGGATTCGAGGCCCGCTTGATGCAGTTCGTCGCCCCCAGTATCTGCCTTTTGACTGGCCAGGGCGCGGCGATCGTGCTGGATTGGGTTCGACCTCCGACCCTGCGTCGTAAACTCCTTCTGACGGGCATGCTCGGTCTGGTCGTTTGCGGGATTGTGCCCCAGGTCGTCAGTTCGCTTTTCCCGTACCGAATGCTTTATGACCATCAGTCGCGTGAATTCGCGCGTTGGTTCTGGGTCAAACAGGCCGAGGACGCGAAACTTGCCTGTTTCAATCTCGATTGCGGCATCGAGCGCCGCGGGACCTGGTTCGGCCGAAAAGCCTGGTATCTCTGCAACCAGATGATATATTCCCCGGATCGCCGGAGTGCAATTCTGGGTCGTGACCAAGAGATCTCGACCGATCGCCCGCTGCGCTACATCTTGTTTGAGGAGTCGCCTGAGAACCCGTCCGTCCGGGATTGGCGGGCCCGAATGGAAAGGAACCTAGTTCTCAAAGGCTCAAAGGTCTATCACATACCGGTTACGCTGGGAGAAGGACGTCCGGCGACCGAGGAGTGGCGAGTTTTCGAGTTCGTTCCCCGACCCGCTGGATCTCCCGAAACGATTGCCGAGCAGCAGCCAGCAGATCGGCAGCGACACTAGTGGTAGCGAGGGGATGGAGGCATGGAAGCCGAGAGGTACGCGAGCACCGACAGGAGCCTGACCGCGCCTCGGCCGCTGTCCCTCGCCGAACGGTCCGAGCCGACCTGGGTGGTCTCCGCGACCTGGTTCTTTGTGGGCTTGGGCATCGCGGTGAGGTTGGTTCGCTATTTCGTGAACTATCCGATCTGGCACGACGAGGCCTTTCTGGCTGTCAATTTCTGGGACCGAGGTTACATCGATCTGCTGCGGCCGCTGGATTATGGCCAGGTCGCCCCCTGGCTCTTTCTGGCGATCGAGCGGACGGCAGTGACGTGGCTGGGATACTCTGAGCCGGCGCTCCGCCTGTTTTCGACAATCTGTAGCGTCCTCAGTCTTCCGCTGCTCCGCCACGTGGCCGGCCGGTTGCTGCGCGGGACGCCGCAACTTCTGGCAGTCGCGGTTCTCGCCGTTTCGTTTTACCCGATCCGCCACGGTGCCGAGATCAAGCCGTACGCCTCGGATCTACTTGCCTCGCTGATCCTGCTGGCCCTTGCCGTCGAATGGATGCGATCACCGCAATCCAGCCGGTGGTGGTGGGCACTGACGGCTTTGGTACCGATCCTGGTTGCCCTTTCCTATCCCGCCGTATTCGTGGCGGGGGGTGTCAGCCTTGCGCTGGCGCCTTCGGCCTTGAGGTCAAATCAACGGCCGGTTCGTCTTGGATGCATTGTCTACAACCTCGTCCTGGTCGCCTCGTTCCTGGCCGTCTACTTCGCTTGTACGGTGTTTCAGGCGGAGGCTATGCGCGATGACTACCGCAATGGGTGCTGGGCTGACTCCTTTCCTCCGCTCGATCGACCCTGGGCGGTGCCTCTCTGGCTCGTGGACGTCCATACCGGCAGGATGATGTCTTACCCGGTCGGCGACCGACGCGGTGCTAGCACATTGACCCTTGTCTGTGTGCTTGCCGGCTGCTTGGCGCTGCACTGGCGCGGTCAGAAAACGACACTCGCCGTTCTGGTCGCCCCCTTCGGTCTGGGACTGATCGCGGCCTTTCTAGGACGTTATCCCTACGGCGGCCAACCCCGGATAACGTTGTATGCTGCGCCTTCGATTTGTCTGCTCACGGGGCTGGGACTGTCGGAGTTCCTCTCTCGAATTCGCCGACTCGAGGTGCAGCGCCGGGCGTTCCTGGGAACTCTGGCAGGCCTGGCAATCTTGGGCGGGGGCATGATGATCCGGGACCTGGTGAAACCCTATCGGGTGGCCGACGACATCCGGACGCGCGACTTTGCGCGTTGGTTCTGGACCGAGCAAGCCGGCAGGGGTGAGCTGGTCTGCCTGAAGTCTGACCTGGGGCTCTCGTTTCGTCCTCGTCTCTGGCGGGTCGGCATGTCGGCTGTGTACCTGTTTCACCAGCGGATGTTCTCTGAGCGGCACCGCCAGCGGAGACCGGTGGATCTTGATCCTGCGATCTATTCCAAGGACAGGCCGTTGCGGCTGGTCGCTTTCGATCACCTGCCCGCGGGAATCCCGGCCTTCGACCGGTGGTTGGCGGCGCTGGAAGGCTCATTTCAAGTGCAGCGAACTGAGACCTATCTCATCCAGCCAGGCACGCCGGAAGAAGACTGGCTACGTGATGCCTACGTCGTGCTCGAGCTGATTCCTCGCGAGCCAGTTGGGGCCATGGCCCGGCGGCCTGCTCCGAAGCCGGACGGACGGCGGCTCTGAACCCTTCAAATCACTCTGGCCAAAGAGGATGGGCCAAGTTAATCTGGAAGCTGAAGGGAGCGGTGAGTCGTTCCGTCCGGGAGGGTTCACCGCTTCAAAATCGACGATCAGTACACAGACGTGACGGGGTTCACCATGCGTAAGGCGGCAGTGATCCTGCCCGACCTGGGGACCAGTCCGGACACGCCGATCGTCGTGAGCTACTGGTTTGCCGCGCGAGGGGAGAGTGTCTGGGAGGGGGAGCGGCTGGTCGAAGTACTGGTCGGGCCCGCGACCTTCGATGTCCCCGCGCCGGCGACCGGGCGCCTGGTCGAGATCCGCCTGCGCGAGGACGACCCGATCCTTCCCGGGGCCATGCTAGGCTGCATCGCGGTGCTTGACGAGGATAGCGACGACGAATCCAAGGACAAACCGGATCCAGGCAGCGACAATCACGACCGCGACCCGCGTGACCGGCCCCGGCGGTCAGATCATCGCCCCACATGACCACCTTTCACGAGCGATCCGCCGGCGTCATCCCATTCCGCAGGGAGGGAGAGCGAGGACTCTTGTACCTGGTCCTCCACTCGGCCACCGTTCGTAATCCGCGCGCCAAGTGGGAATTCCCCAAGGGTGGTGTCGAACAGGGCGAGTCGAGCCGTCAAACCGCCGCTCGCGAGTTCCAGGAAGAGACGGGCATCGTCAACTGGTCGTTCCTGGACGGCTTTGAGCGCAGCCTGTCCTACACCTACATCCGCCGGGGGCGTAAGGTCGTCAAGACCGTCGTCTACTACCTCGCCGAGGTCGGTAATTCCGCCCATCCCACCCGCTCGGAGGAGCA
>JAFAHT010000287.1 GCA_019237095.1 Planctomycetaceae bacterium | reverse complement strand
TCGTCGCCCTCGGCGTCCGGGCCGCCGGCAAGCTGCCGCTGGATGCGTTCCCGGACACGACCCCGGTCCAGATTCAGATCAACACCGTGGCCCCGGAGCTGGCCCCCGAAGAGATCGAGCGGCAGATTACCTTCCCCGTCGAGCAGGCCCTGGGGGGGCTCAAGGGGCTCGAGGAGGTCCGCTCCATCTCCAAATTCGGGCTGTCGCAGGTGGTCGCGACGTTCAGCGACGACACCGACATCTATTTCGCCCGGCAGCAGGTTGGCGAACGATTGGGAGAGGCACAGCTACCGGAAGGGATCGAAAAGCCGATGATGGGGCCGGTCGCCACCGGCCTTGGCGAAGTTTACCACTATCTGGTCACGAGCGATGTTTACAACTTGACCGAACTCCGCACGCTCCAAGATTGTGTGATCCGGCCGCGATTGCGGCGGGTGCCGGGCGTCGCGGAAATCAATTCCTGGGGCGGGCTCGCCAAGCAGTTTGAAGTCAGGATCGAGCCGAGGAAGCTCGCCAAATACACGCTCACACTCGACGACGTGAGCCGGGCCCTGCGCGAGAACAACGCGAACGTCGGCGGCGGCTATGTCACGACCGCCGGAGAATCGAGCCTCGTCCAGGGCGTCGGCCGAGTGGCCTCGCTGGAGACGATCGCCGGCGTCGTGATCGCTTCGCACAAAGGCGTGCCCGTCCGCATCCGCGATGTCGCCGAGGTCACCATCGGCCATGCGATCCGCAGGGGTGCCGTCACCGCCAAGGGCAAGGGCGAGGCGGTGCTCGGCCTCGCTTTCATGCGAATGGGCGAAAATTCCCGCGAGGTCACCAACGGCCTGAACGCGGCGATAGCGGATGTCCGGGCGGCCCTGCCGAAGGGCGTCACGGTGAGCGAGGTTTACGAGCGGACCGACCTGGTGAACAAGGTCTTGAAGACCGTCGAGCGAAACCTGTTCGAGGGAGCGATTCTCGTCATCGCCGTGCTGTTCGCCTTCCTCGGAAATCTCCGGGCCGGGCTCATCGTCGCTTCGGTCATCCCGCTTTCGATGCTCTTTGCCGTCACGATGATGGAGCGGATCGGCATCGCCGGCAGCCTGATGAGTCTGGGTGCGATCGATTTCGGGCTGGTCGTCGATAGCTCGGTGGTCATGGTCGAAAACTGCGTCCGGCACCTGGCCCATGACCGCAGCGAACGAAACAAGCTCGACATCGTAAGGGACGCCGCCGCCGAGGTGCGCAAGCCGACGATGTTCGGCGAACTTATCATCATGATTGTGTATTTGCCGATTCTTACCTTGGAAGGCGTCGAGGGAAAGCTGTTCCGGCCGATGGCGTTGACCGTCATCTTTGCCCTGGCCGGATCGATGGTCATGTCTCTGACATTGATGCCGGTTCTGGCTTCGCTCGGCCTGGCGAGGAAAACATCGGATAAGGAAACCTTTATCGACCGCCTGGCCCACCGCTTCTTTCATCCGCTCCTGCAGTTCGGCCTACGCTTCCCGTGGATGACGCTCGTTTTCGTCGCATCGGTCACCATCGCGACGACCATCCTCGGGCTGCGGCTCGGCTCGGAATTCGTGCCCCGGCTCAACGAAGGCACCATCGTCATCAACACGGTGCGGCTCGCCGGCATCAGCCTAGAAGAATCGACCCGCTACAACACGAAGATCGAGCGGCTTCTGAAACGCGAATTCCGCGACGAAATCGACGCCATCTGGAGCCGAGTCGGCACGCCCGAAGTCGCGACCGACCCGATGGGCCTGGAGGTCGGCGACATCTTCGTCACGCTCACGCCCCGCGAGCGGTGGAAGCGGGCCAAGTCGCAAGACGAACTCGTCAAAGCGATGGCCGAGTTGACCGAAAAGCTCCCCGGCATGCGGGCCGCCTACACCCAGCCGATCGAAATGCGGATCAACGAGATGGTCTCCGGCATCCGTGCCGATGTCGGGATCAAGCTCTACGGCGACGACCTGGCGACCCTGAAAGCCAAGGCGGAAGAAATCCTCCGTGTCGTCCTCCAGATTCCAGGGGCTGCCGATGTCAGCGCCGAACAGATCACCGGGCAGCCTGTCCTTCGCGTCGAAGTCGATTGGGAGGCCCTGTCCCGCTACGGCGTGTCCGCCCGGCAGGTGCTGGACGCCGTGAAGGCTGCTGGCGGCATCGGCGTCGGCGAGGTGCTGGAGCCCGGCCGCCGCTTCCCGCTCGTCGTCCGGCTGCCCGAATCCTACCGCGACGATGCGGACGCCCTGGAGCAAGTCCTGATCGTGACCGCATCCGGGCAGCGGCTGCCGCTGACGCAGCTCGCCCGCCTGGAGGAAGTGACGGGGCCCTCGACAATCCAGCGTGGTTGGGGACAGCGGCGGATCGTCGTTCAAACTAATATCCGTGGCCGCGACCTCGGTTCCTTCGTGGCCGAGGCCCGCCGCCGCATCCAAGACCAGGTGGTCATCCCGAACGGCTACACGCTCGAATGGGGCGGGCAGTTCGAGCACATGCAGCGAGCCGAAAAACGGCTTTTCATCGTCGTGCCGCTCGCCCTGGCCCTTATCCTGAGCCTTCTCTTTCTCACGTTTCATTCGCTCAGCGATGCGTTGATGATCTTCAGCGGCGTGCTGTTTGCCCGCGTCGGCGGGGTTTTCGGCCTGTGGGTGATGGGGCTTCCCTTCACCATCTCGGCCGGCGTCGGCTTCGTCGCCTTGGCCGGGGCGTCGATGCTCGAAGGGCTGGTGCTGGTCAGTGCCATCCGCGACCGGATCGCCCACGGCCTTTCCAAACGCGAGGCCATCGAGCAGGCCCGGCTGGCGAGGCTGCGGCCGGTGCTGATGACCGGAATGGTGGCGGCCCTCGGCTTTTTGCCGATGATGCTGTCCACCGGCATCGGCTCGGAAGTGCAACGGCCGCTGGCGACGGTTGTTTTCTTCGGCATGGCCTGTGACACGTTCCTCACCATGCTCGCATTGCCAGTCCTCTATCTCCTCTTCGGGAAAGGCCCGGAACCGATCATCACGGCGACAACCCGCTACGACGGGAACGGTGCCGTGAAGATCAGCCAGGAGGCGGTAGCCGTCGGATGAAGGGGATTTCCGAACTCGAAAGGAGTCGAGACGATGCGGCAGAACATCATCTTTGGATGCCTTGTTTCAGTGCTGGTGCTGACGCTCGGGTCCCACCGGGCCAATGCTCAGGTGATGCTCGCCGACGAAATCGTCATCTTGTCGAAAGGCCAGACGGAGAAGGAGAAGTCCCGGACAAGCACTCATCTCGGCGGCACGCCCGGGGCCGGCGGCAGCCGGCTTCGCTCACCGGGTGCTCCCGATAGCCGTCTCGGGCAACCAACAGGAATAGTCGCTTCGGCCGCTCGTACAGGGGATATCTTGTCCGCGGCGTCCGGTTACGAGCAGGGCCGTCTCAGGCAGCCTGGGCCGCCCGCGATTGCCCCGACTGGCAGAGCCGAGAGCCACCTGGTTCCCCTCTACGGACGGCTTGAGCTTCCCTCCGGCGGTGACGAAGGGCCGCCGAACGGGCTCACGCTCGACATGGCCATTGAACGGCTTGTCCACACGAACCCCGGCCTGCGCGCCAAGTTTCAGGAGATTCCGAACGCGCAGGCCGACATCCTCTCGGCCGGGCTCCGGGCCAATCCGCTCGTCTTCGCGAGCGCCGGTAACGTCCCGTACGGCAGCTACTCAACTCAGAGGCCCGGCCAGAACAACTATGACGTGACGCTCATCCAAGCCGTGGACGTCAACCGCAAGCGAACGGTCCGAGTCATCGTCGCCCAGCAGGCCAAGAAGGTGATCGAGGCCCAGTATCAGGACGCGGTCCGCCTGGAAATCGACAACCTCTATACGGCCTTCGTCGACGTTCTCGACGCCCGCGAGACGGTCCGCTATGCACGGGCGAGCGTCGAAGGGCTCTGCCAGGTTGTGAAGACGACCGACGAGCAGGTGAAAAAGGGGCTTGAGCCGCAATCCGAGGTCGAGAGTGCGACGATTCAGCTCGATACCGCCGAGGTTGTCTTGGAGCAGGCGGAGACGGCCTTGCGGGTGGCAAAGCGAACGCTCGCGACGCTTATCCACCTGGCTCCCCAGGAGGCGGACCCGCTCGAGGTGCGAGGATCGATCCGCGACCCCGTGCCGCCCCCGCCGCCGATCGAGGATCTCATCCGCCTGGCCCTCTGCACCCGCCCGGACGTCGTGTCCTACCGGCTCGGCGTCCGCCGCGCCGAAGCGGCGATCACGCTGGAGCGGGCCGAGCGGTTCCCCGACGTGTTCGTGCTCTACACCCCCTATAGCTTCACGAATTACGCCCCACAGGGGGACAAGAGCGCGACCTCCTGGGGCATCGGGGCCATGGTCTCCTTACCGCTGATCAACCGGAATCAGGGAAACATCGCTCGGGCCCAGGGAAATTTATCCCAGACACAGATCGAGCTAGTCGGCCTGGAGCGGCAAGTGGTAACCGACGTCGAGCGGGCCGGGCTCGAATACGGTTCCACGAAAGGGGCCGTCGAGCGGCTGGAACTGAGCATCCTGCCCAGGGCCCGACGGCTCAGGGACCAGAAATATGGTCTCTACACTCAGGGACAGGAGCACATCGTCACCTACCTGAATGCCCAGCGTGATTACAACGAAGTGGTCCGCCAGTACCGCGACACCCTCATCCGCCACCGCCGGAGCATGCTCCGGCTCAATACGGCCGTCGGTCAGAGGATCTTGCCGTGAGCCGCAATCGTCGCGGCGGGATCAGGCCCGTTCGTGGCCGAGCTGTTGCAGGACCTCGCCGAGGAAGCGTTCCACTCGATCCCCGATCCCTGGCTCCTCTTCCTCGCGGTTGCCGGCCACATTTAAGGTGCGGATCTTGTTTTCCGTGATCCAGGTTGCGACCTGACACGGCTCGAACGACGCGCCCGGATAGACCGGCATGCAAGGCTTGGCGAACCGATGACACGCCCCGACCGTCGCCTGGGCGCCCGAGGTCGTCGTCACGCCGAACCAGAGGGTCGCGTCGGAGTCCTGGACGTTCCGCTGGGTCCGAGCGGTGTCGCTCTCCGTCGGCAGCTCCGCCGCGCCATACTGGTCGGCGAACTCGGGGTGGGGACCGTCTTCGGCCAAGAAGCCTCTGGGCATCCAGCCGCCGGATGAGATTCCGAAGGCCTTGGCAGCGCGCCACCCAGCCTGATCCGCGCCCGACTGGCCGCCGCTGATGATCTTCTCGAGCATGATGAGGTCCCGGTGAGACTTCTCGGGGGTACTTGTGCGTCAACTCGCCGGGACGAAAGTCGTGAGCAGGATGGAGGAGGCATCGTCGATACCTGTGAGCTCGTGAGGTTCGCCCGCGGGCAATTCCAGCAACCACCCCGCCTCCAGCGCCTGCGTCTTGCCGAGGGCGGTGACGGTTACTCGACCCTCCAGGCAGTGCACGATGACTTCTCCTTTGCTCCTCTGCTGGGGCATGTCGTCGCCGGCCCGCACGATCAGGCGGACAACTTGTACCGAGTTGGATCGCACCAATGTCCGGGTGCGGGCAGAGGCCAGCGAATTCCCCAGCGGCCGCACATCAACGAGCTCGCCGGGTTTGGCGGCCGCTTGCTCGTTTGTGTCAGTCTTTGACCCCACCGCGGTCTTGACGATCAGCACGGGGCAGACAGCCTTTCGCAAGACCTCCTCGGCCACGCTGCCGGTCAACAGCCGCGCCAATCCCGTCTTCCCGTGACTACCCATCACGATGAGATTGCAGCGCAGCTCTTCGGTCAGGCGAAGGATCTCCTCCGCGGGGTCTCCTTCGGCCAATCGATATTCCGTTGCGACCTGACTGTCCGCCGGGCGCGGCCAGGGCAACTGCGCCAACGCTTGCTCCGATTCCGCGGGCTGGCGCGGATCGGGCACCCGCACCGTCCCATCGTCGTCCCATTCCAGGGCGCCGGCTTGTGCCAAAGACGCGTTGGGGAGTATCACATGGAGAACCACCAAGGCTGCGTGGTCCTCCCTGGCCAGGCGGCAGGCCGTCTGAAACGCATCGCGCGAGTTTTCGGAGAAGTCTGTCGGATGCAAGATCCTTTTGATGTCACTCATGACCCAGTCCTCTCGGCAGGGCCGGTTTGGCCCGCCGGGTGATCGGCACATCGTTGCCGAGAACTTCACGAATTAATGCATGGCGCCCCCGGAACAGTCGCGGCGTATTCCTCAGCGAATTGGGGACGGGGACCGTCCGCGGTCAGAAATCCATTGGGCATGCGCCCACCGGAGCGGACACCAAATGCCTTGGCCACCCGCCAGGCGGCCTGGTCCGCTCCGGTTTGCCCACCGCAATTGATTTGCATCAGCATGATCAATGGACCAATGTCCCGCTCCCTTCCGGCGGTTCGCGGTGGCCGTAGAAGCTGTAGAGCACCGGCATCAAGTAACGGTCAAGGAAGAGCGTCACGGTCATGCCGCCCACGATGACGATCGCCAGCGGTTGGGCCGTCTGGCCCCCGATCTTGGTGGAGA
>JAFAHT010000232.1 GCA_019237095.1 Planctomycetaceae bacterium | reverse complement strand
ACCAAGGCAGGAACGTCGATGAAGATTTGATCTTCCGAGGATGTATCGACCCGTGAGATGGGTCGCCGAGGCTGCTCGGGGCGGCCGCGCTGCGGGCGGAGGCGCTGCGGCTTGAGGTCGCCCGAGCGGGTCTTGCCGAAGGCCGCCATCCCCTTGTAGGCGGGGTTCTTGAGGATCAGCCAGACCACCGAGCGGTCCCAGGCTGATTTGCCGGTCCGCGTGGGAATGCCGTCGCCTCGGAGACGCCGGCAGACCTCGCCGATCGAACAGCGTTCCTGGCCAAACCACTTGAAGATCTTCTGCACCACCCGAGCCTCTTCGGCCCTGACCTGATAAAGCGCCGCGCCTCCACCTTCGTGCTTGCCGACGTAACGATAGCCGTAGGGCGCGCCGCTGAGGACGTTGACCGAGCCCCGGCGGGCGGCGTACTGCTTGCCCCGGCGGCACCGCTCCATGATCTTGGCGCGCTCGTACTCGGCGATCACGCCCTGGACCTGCAGCAGCAGGTTTTCCTCGGGTCCATGCCCCGGAGGATTGCGCAGAAAGACAACTTCAACGCCGCAACGGGTGAGTTCCTCAAGTATCAAAACTTGATATGCATATTTGCGTGAAAATCTATCAGGGTCGAGAACGTAGAGGCGATCGATGACACCAGCAGCGGCTTGGTCCCGGAGTCGTTCGAGGCCCGGGCGGGCCAGGATGTACCCACTGTAGCCGTCGTCCACGAAGCACAGCTCGGACTCGCATTCCAAGCCATCACTCGCGACGCGCCGCGTGACCGCCTCGAGCTGGCTGGCGATGGTGTCCTCCTTCTCCTGCTGTTCCCCGGAAACGCGAGCATAGAGCCCCACACGGAGATTGTCATTGGTCATGGCTGGTCAAGCTCCCCCGGCCTTTGATTGGAGCCCCTGGATCATAGTCGGCTGGTTGCGGCTGGGTCGAGGTCGCGGCCGTTCCAGTGGGCGGCAGACGACCGGGATTAGGGCCTCATATGCAAGCGCGATCAACTGGTTCTGGAGCCGAGTGAACTCGAAATGGCGGGTGACGGGAGGGCTGAGGGTGGACCTCCGTGAGGATGTAATCATGTTGACTCCTCCTCTCCGAGACCGCGGCCGTCAGCCTGCCTTGGACGGGGATCGAGCCGGGGCTGCCATCCTTGCCCATACTTCGGTCGGAGCCGCGTTCGGGAAATGACAGAGTCAGGGATCAGGGACGATTTTGCAACATTGTTGGGGGCGTGACCGTCCCGCCTTGAGGTGTTCCTTCCGTGGTGGCGAACCAGGCGTGCTTCTCCAGGAAACCCGCTTTCAGCCATCGCCGCAGCAATTGCTGGTCCATGGGGATATGCGTCAACAGCCAGTCATGGCTGATTCGATCAAAACAGGCTTTAATATCCCCTTCGAGAATCCATTGTGGACCATGCCGATTGCCCAACAAAAGATGGGATTGCTCCAGGGCGTCGGCACAGCGGCGTTCCAGTCGAAAGCCATAAGAATGGCCGTCGGCTTGAAATTCCGCGATGGGATCAAGACCCAGCAGATATAATGCTTGCATGGCCCTATCCGCCATCGTGGGAATCCCCAGACCTCGCAACTTTCCGTTGCTTTTAGGTATGTATATCCTGTGGAGCGGTTGCGGTCGGTAAC
Organism: Planctomycetaceae bacterium; assembly: GCA_019237095.1. Classification (GTDB taxonomy): domain Bacteria; phylum Planctomycetota; class Planctomycetia; order Isosphaerales; family Isosphaeraceae; genus Aquisphaera. The sequence goes on along the minus strand of JAFAHT010000232.1, from coordinate 562 downwards.
CGTGCCGACGCAGAGCGCTGAAAGCGGCCGACTTGGCCTCCGGTGTGTTCCAGAGAATCCCGTCCACACCGGGAGTCTTCGCACCCGAATTACTGACAACTCGTAAAATGGCCAGAGCCCGGCCACTGAACGAGTGCGTGAGCAGATAAACCAGAGCCTTGACTTTATTCCATCTGCCCTCCGCAACGGCCTTCACGATACGCGCCTGGAGCCGACGAACCGTACGCCAGACCTTCTTCCATTCGATGGAGTGCCAGTCGGGCGCACGCTCGGGAGCCGCACCAGCAGGCATTTCTGCCGCCGACATATCTGCTTGTCTCCCTGAGTCGGTTGGTCAAGGTTCTCTCGTGACGGAACACCTGAGGGAAGTCAGCCCGCTTTCGCGGTGAGGGAATGTTGTCCGTGGGTGGACTCATCCTCTATCCGATCCACTACAGAGCGGCATTCGCTTCCTCCCTCATCCTTTCTCCGCTGTTCCATTGGCTTCCCTTGCAGGAAGCCTACCCTCGCGGGGAGACAGCGGGGTTACTTCGTTCACCTTCTCGATCGACCCGGGGGTTAG
>JAFAHT010000202.1 GCA_019237095.1 Planctomycetaceae bacterium | reverse complement strand
TCCCCCGATGCGCCATTATCCGCAGCTCCGCATGGCCAGCCAGGAATTGACGGTGGAGTACCTCAGTTCTCAGGATTGTGTGCTCATTGTTACGGACCATTCGGCCTACGACTGGGACTGGATCGCCCAGCATGCACCGCTGATCGTCGACACCCGCAACGCCATGAAGAACGCGATCAGCCCTTGGGCTCGGATCATACGGGCCTAACAAATATGGATTGGAGTCCGCGGAGCCGGACCTCAAATCCGTGTTCAAGAAGCCTGGCGGCTTTACCGCAGAACCTTGACTATGGGAAACGCTCCGCGACGGGATGTGTGGGCGAGCGCTCAGGGGCGCGGATATGGGCTCTTGAAGGGCAATGAGGGGTGAGATGAACCCTGTCGGGCGGCCAACCCGAAAAGACCTACCTCAGTGAGCCCTGTGGCCCCCTCTCGCAAGGCCTTCAGAGCTGGGGTCGTTGACCAATCTCCTTGTCCCGCCTACGGCAGCAAGTCAGGCTGCATCACCCAGTCGACCGCCCACTTCCCGTCTTGCTGGGTCAAACAAACGATCCCCGCATTGCGAAACCTGACGACCTCGATCTCGGGATTCCCGGTCAGCAGGAGGCTGACCAAGCGGCTGAGATGAGGGAGATGCCCTGCGAGCATGATCGATCCCTGGTCGCTCCGGAGCAATGCGGCAACCAGCTTGACATCATCTTTCGGGCTCAGTCCCTTCACGGCGATGACCCCTTTCGGCGGGCTCAGCCGTTTCGCAAAGATGGTGGCGGTCTGTTCGGCACGCCTTTTTCCGCTGTGCTGAATCTGATCCACGGCCAGTCCTACCTGAGCAGCCCAGTCTGCCATTCGCCCGACAACCGCCGCTCCTTGCTCGGTCAGGGATCGCTCCGGGTCCTCGGTTTCTGGTTTGGCTTTGCCGTGCTGAACCAGGAAGAGTGTCATCATCCACCTCCGCAGTTTTCGATCAGGAGAGTCGATAACGATTTCAGCTATCGTACTCTCAGAGTAGGCTGATGCAAAGTCGGGCTTGACACAAGCCTTTTGGCATCTCAGGGATGTGGATCGGCTCTATCACCACACGCCCGGCAGCAGCCGGTATCGGACCCTTTCCGCATACCCGACATAGCCCTCCAGATGCTTCCGTAGGTGGTGGTCCTCCAGGATTGTCCGTCGCAGAATCAGAACCACGACCGGAATTAACGGCAGCAAAGACCACCATGACCCTAGGACGAGTCCAGATCCCAGGAACGAGAACAGCATCCCCGCATAGCCGGGATGCCGAACGAACCGGTATGGTCCCTCGGTGATCAGCCGGTGACCTCTTTCCTCTTGGATGCGAACCACTGGCGAGAAGAAGCGATTGACGACCAGCGCTCGCATCGCCAAGGCTACGCCACTGACGTAGAACAGCAAACCTGTCCCATGAGCGACCAAGGGCAACGGTCCTGAGCACCCGAACCGTCCCACGTCCAGCCCGGCGACGATAAAATGGGCGAGCAAGAACGGTGCGACCCGCCAGCGTAGGTTGCGGTCCTCACCACCAGGAGCGGGACGGAACCGCTCCCGCATCAGGTAGGGTTCGATGCCCCGGATGGCAGCGGACATGAGCACGACATGGACGCCGATCAGCGCCCAGAACCAGGGCAGGTCAAGCCGACCTGCTGAACCGAACAAGATCGCTGCCAGCGACAACTCAAGGATGGCCAACCGGATGAAGAGACGCATGGTTCATGAAGTCCGTGAGGCTCGTTACACTGGAATGGCTCCATCCTGATCATCGGATCGAGGTTCCGCCATGCCCGTGACCCATGTCAACCGCAAGCGAGACGAATTGGACTGACGACCAGGAGCTTGTCGCCGAGAAGCTGAAAAAGGCTGGGGTCGAGACGACGCTGGTGATCAAGAAGGGCGCGGGGCATGGCTGGCCGGGCCTGGACAAAGATCTGATCCGGTTCGCCGATTGGTTTGATGAGCATCTCAAGAAGCCGGTCCCCGGGTCGTGATCTGGTTCGTTCCTGCTGGTTCGGCGTCGACTATCTCTGTTCTGCTCAGACCATTCACAGGGTCCACCGAACCAGGATGGGAGCAGGGCAAAGCGGCCAGGAGCTGAGGGGTCAAGGAGGGGAGCTGATGATGAGTCATCCCGGCGTGTTCGAGCATGCGTTCCAGGTCTCACGCGAGGACATCGACCGGCTGGGACATGTGAACAACGTGGTCTACCTCAGGTATGCCCAGGACGCCGCGGTCGCACACTGGTATGCGGTGGTGGACCAGGAACATCGCGACAGCATGGTCTGGGTGGTCCGCCGTCACGAGATCGATTATTTGAAACCGGCTCTGGAGAACGATGAGCTGTTGGCACGAACCTGGGTGGGCGCCCCCAGCGGGGCAACCCTCGAGCGGTTCATCGAGATCCGCAGATCCCGGGACGGCGAGGTGCTGGCCAGCGTCCGCAGCGTCTGGGTGGCCCTCGATGCGAAGACGCCACGCCCCCGGCGAGTCACCGAGCAACTCCGCTCGTTTTTGGAGAGCTGCGAACGCGGGCGGAAGGACCCCGACGGCCCGGGATGAGAGGCAACGGTCCTGATCAGAGAAAAGAAGCGGGCGGATCGGCCCTTACGGTCGATCCCGCAGCCCGCTCCGGCAAGCTCGCGTTCTATCCTTCAACTGCCCGCTTTCTCCTTCGCGGCGGCCTTGACTGCCTTCTTGGCCTCGGCAGCCGCCTTCTTCTTCTGCCCCGCCTCGGCAAGCAAGCGCTTCTGCGGAGCGGTCAGGACGGACTCAAATTCCTTCCCGCGCTTGTCGCGCAAATCATCCACTTGCTTCTCCAAGCCCTGGATCTTGGGGTAATACTCGCCCTGGATCTTGTACAGCTTCTGTTTCTGCTGGTCAGTGAGCCCGAGCTTGGAGTACCCGGACGGCACGCGGTGCGTCACATCGGGGGGAGCCGCCTTGCCGGTCGGCTTCGTGGTGGTGCTACTGTCCGTGGGAGTGGAAGCAGGAGCATCGGCCTGCGTGGCCGGCTTCGCTTTGGTTGTCTGCGACTTCGCAGTGCTGCTCTCCTGGGCACCCAGGGGAAAGCCTCCTGTCATCAAGAGCGTCAGCGCCGCTGCACTGGCGACGACAGCAATGGACCGGCGGGCGAGGGACTTCATGACGGTTGACCTTTCGTGACCAAAATCACTGATAACACGCAACCAACAAGTAACCAGGTTCTGAGTCTACGTCCGTCAAGCCCGGCATTCCAGGCACCCCCGGCGCATGTTGTGAGAGTGCAACGCGAATGTGGGATTTGGAGGATTTGTCTTTCCAAACGAGTTGTCTCGCTTCATCCTCGCTGGCTCTCAATTCGATGAGCAAATCGCCGTGAAGGCCTCAAGGTCCAGCGTGATCGGACGAAGATCCTAGCACGGAGGGAAGCCGCGACACGATGAACAGGCGGCGTCACGCTGGTGGTCAACTCACCGGCTTGAGGGACTTTACCCAGGGTCCACCGGGCGTTACGATGGCCCTCTCCTTCCAGGCCAAAAACTCGCTAAACCCGATCACGGTTTGGTTTGCGATCAACGATTCGTAAATATTCGGTTAACCCGTATCTCCGCATCGTAACCTGTTGATAGCCATCTGGTTGCGACGTGCACCGTTGGCTGGGCCGGCAAGGAGTCGTCGCCACAACTCATTACCTGGTATCAGCTTGTGATCGATCGGATACGGGTTAACCAAATATTTACAACGATTCTCGTCGTGAGAGCGACTCGATATTCTTGCTCGGAGATGCCCTGTCATGTCGATGGATGCGAAACCGCCCATGACCACCCCCGCGACGCCTTCCGCGATCAAGCGCCGGGAGAAGGGGATTCGAATCTTCATGTGGCCCAAGGTGATTTACGTATTCCCCTCGGCCATCGTCGCCCTGATCTGCGCGATCGGAATGTGGTCGCTCAAGGACAAGAGCTATGATCCAAGCAAGCCGGGGCCAGTCGTCACGTCTACCAGCCCTGATGCTTCCGGGATCGCCACTCCTGCCCCGGCAAAGGTGTCCCATCGCGATCGGTTCACAACCCCGCAAAACCTGCTGGGGATCCTCTTTCTGACCGTTCTTGGTTTCAACCTCCTGGTCATGGCGCTGGATTTCCCCCGGTTCGAGCTTGTCGGCGTGATCTTGCTGACGCTCTTCGCGCTCTTCTTCGTGCTCTGGCTGGGGGCGTTCTTCAATCTCGACCTGACGAGACCCATCAACAGAATGTTCGAGTCGGTCTACGCCTTCGCCAACGCCGGCTTTTACTTCGTTTACTTTCTGATGGTGCTGGTCCTGCTGACGCTCGTTTACCTCACTCGATGGCTCGACTACTGGGAAGTGATGCCCAATGAGATCCTCCACCACCACGGCCCCTTGAGCGACCTGGAACGGTTCCCGACCATGAACCTGAAGTTCGACAAGGAGATCCCAGACGTGCTCGAGTACATCTTGCTCGGCGCAGGGCGGCTGGTGCTGCACGTTCCCAACGTGCCGAAGTCGCTGGTGCTCGACAACGTCCTGTTCATCAACTCGAAGGAAGACGCGCTCAAAAAGCTGATGAGCCGGCTGGAGGTCCGCGTCACGACCGACCAGGAGGTGGGCGAGCACGACGCGTAAGAGACTCTGGCGTGATGCGGATCGCCGTCGGAAAGCTGGGCGGACTAGGGTCTTCGGTCCACGCGCTGCTCGCTCGGCTCGCGGTTGGGGGCGAGTGTTGGCAGGTGGGGTTTGAGGAGGGGCTCGACGTTCGGTGGGGGACCGTCAATGTGGTCGTGCGTCCCCTGCTGGTCGATCCGCAGCTCGTCCTGGATGGGGCCTCTGAGTGCGTCTTCGATGTCGCGCAGGCGGCGGGCAATATAGGCGCCGTCGAGGACCCGGTGATCGTAGATCAGCTTGACGACGACCTGACCTGTGGCTGGATCAATCGGGCCGTAGGTCAAGGTCGTCGTGAGGGGGGAGATGGGGTGCAGGTTCTCGGCCCCCAGGTTGCCGTAACTGCTCAGGCCGAAGGTGCCGAACCGCTTGCACCGCTTGTAGCCTGACATGTTCAGCGTGACCCACCAGAACATCCGCCGCACCGGCGTCGGCACGCGACTGAAGCGCAGGGCCTGGCGGTAGAACCCGACCTTCTCCAGATGTTCGTTCTTGTACCACGAGAGGGCCTGCTGAAGCTGGACCAGGGTCTGGTGTTCCGGGGCCCGGAAGATGCCGACAAAGACTCCGTCCTCGCCTTGATATTCCCGCTCGATCGCCAGTGCGCAGTTCATCCAGGGGTGCTCGTAGAGCCGCGGCCAGGGAAACTCCAGGTACGACCGGCGCAGCGGCGTGTACTGGGCGCCGACCAAGGCGTAAGCCTTCATGAACAGGCAGGCCCAGGAGGGGCGATACGGATGCCGGGCTCGGGCTTCAAAAACCACCGAGAGGTCCATCAATCGGCTGACCGGCGCGGAGGGGACTTTGCGGGCGAAGTGAACAAGGTCCCCGATGAACCGCCGTGGTCCATTTAGAGGAAGGTAACGTCCTTTTGGCTCGTGCATCCATGCACCCCAAGGAGAGACGTGTCGGGATCGGTGGCGACCCCGAGCGTAAGCACGGCCTGGCCTCACCCCCGAACCGTCTGGGTCCGTGGGAGGTAGGTCTTCATCAGACCAAGAGGGCCGCAGCGTACAAGAAAACACCCATCGAGGGAAGGCGAAGCTGGGTCGATTGGCATTAGCCGCTATTTCTCACCCATATAATTCGGAGTCAGCTGATTCAGTGTCCCTGGGACTCTGAGAGGCTCTTGCTGGGCGACGGAGGCCACTGAGCCCCCGCTTGCCGTGCTGCAGCGGACAGGAATCATCGCGGGCAGGCCGCGTC
>JAFAHT010000130.1 GCA_019237095.1 Planctomycetaceae bacterium | reverse complement strand
CTCTTCCTTGGTGAACTCGACAACTAGCGGCCCGCCTGCCTGCGATAGGTCCTGGTCATTGCGCGTGGTCAGATACCTGGTGTAGTCATGAGTGCCTCCCATGGCATCGGCCGCATCCACATGGATCGCTACTTGTCCGTCGGAATGCAATTCCAACATGGCATCGCGCTGGTTGCGAATACCCTTGATTGCCACGGTTCTGGCGTCGCCTCCGTCACCGACCTCGAATATCGTATTCAACTGCTGGCCGCCAGCGTACGCGTAGCCCGGCAGATGGGCGCTTTTTTCTTTGAGCTCGACCTCCTTGAATGAGACGGTGCTCACGACCTCTTCTGAGGGCATTGCGGCGGACACGTCTCGGGACCGGGGCTCAGCCGACTCGGGCTCCTGTTGCGTCTCGTGCTCAAGCCTACGCATCTGGTCCATAACGCCGGTGGCGTTAGATATCATGTCATTCGTTACTTCGTTGGGTTTGAGGAGCCTGACCCAATATTGATCATTTTGGTCGGGTCCCTTGTCTCGCTCAACCCTAGCATACTCCTGTTCCCCGCCCAGCGCGCGCGCGACCTCGAGGGCCTGCTCAGAGCGCCGGAAGGGCTTATTCAAGTACACGCCCTGTGCATATTGCTCGAAGACTTCTGGGCTGCCAGCACTCTGAAAGCCGGCGTTGATGCGGGTCAGGGACGCCTCGATCGTCTCCTCATCTAGCGGACTCATGGCAGCATCTCCCTGAAAACGAGGAAAATACCGACTATGCCCATGTTCATACGGTGGGGCCATCGTGACCAGACGAGGCTCGCCAATCACGAGTGGGCCACCAACTTAAAAACAACGACCCAACACACAGCTAAGAATTCGGGCCTTCTGCCCAGGAACCTTCGCGTTTCTAGCCATATTTCGGGTCGTTGAAAATAATTAGATACGGAGGTAACTCGGCCGGTCAAGCAAAATCCCCTATCGATTCTGGGGTCGCTTCTCCGTTGGTTAGTCAAAAATTGCAATGACCGAAGACGAGGCTAGAATTACCCATCTTCACACTCGCAACTGGAAAAGAGAGAAAGAAAAGGGCAGGCATTGCGACTCTGGGGTAGGCGAAGAGGACATTCGTAATTGTCTTGGTAAGTTGAACGATCCAGGCAAACCGACTCTCCGCAGACCGAGCATCTTGCCGCAACAATTAAGAACGTCCCGTTTGTCCGTTGAGTTTGTCCGAACGCTCCGGCCCGAGAGTTCATGGAGAAGCTGGTTCGGGTAGTGATCTCCTGACCCACCCGGCCTCTGCGACCGCAGGCGTCGTGGCGAGAAGAGCGGTCAATCTCTACTTTTCTCTACCACACGTCCGTCCAGTACCGGTGAAAAGTTGGTCTTGTACAACCTACGCGCCGGTGCCCGGCTCCCCGACGGCCCGTGAACTGGTTTTGAGCCACGTCACTTTCTGCGCGATGTCCTGGCCGGTTACACTGATCGTTGCCGGCGCGGGTCCCGGCCGTCCTCACTTTGGTGCCCTCGTGCCCGCTTGTACAACATGGTCGCGGGAGGATGCGACCTCGTCGTTGGTGACCGGTTCGCCGGATCCCGTTGGGGAAGCTGCTCTTTTCCTCGGTCTCCTCCCGCTCGGTGTCGGCATGTAGCGGCTCTCAACGTATTCTTGGCGGTCACGTGCCGTGATTCGCTCTCTACCGTAGGCAACGCCGTTGCGGGAGCATCCGGACGCCGATCCGGGGAGAGGGGGTTTGTCCGAACGCCCCGGCCCGGGAGTTCATGGGGAAGCTGGTTCGGGCAGTGGTCTCCTGCCCGAACCAGCGCAACGGTTATTTCGCCACTCCCCACTCCCTCTTCATTTGCACGCAAGCATTGTGTGCTTTCGTTGACTTCACTTTCCTCGCTGCCTAGCATAACATCGGCACGGTTTATCGACATGGTTTTTCCGCATTGAGGTTCATCGGAGAGGCAGGCGCGCGATGGGGATGGATCGGCCCCGGACTGTGGGTGAATTGCGGTCGAGCGGCTACCGGATCGAGTCGGTGAAGGACGAGATGAGACGCAACCTGGTCCGGAAGCTCCGGGCCGGTGAAACGCTTTTTCCAGACATCCTCGGTTACGAAGAGACCGTCTTCCCCCAGATCCAGAATGCCATTCTCTCGCGGCATGACATGCTCCTCCTGGGTCTGCGGGGCCAGGCCAAGACGCGCATGCTGCGGCAGCTCGTGCATCTTCTGGACGAGTTCTTGCCGGTGATCGCCGGATCCGAGCTCAATGACCATCCTTATCATCCGATCTCGAAATACGCCCGGGACCTGGTGGCCGAGCAGGGGGACGCGACCCCGATCACGTGGATTCGCCGCGAACAGCGCTATCACGAGAAGCTGGCCACTCCCGACGTGACGATCGCCGACCTGATCGGTGAAGTCGACATGATCAAGCACGCCGAGGGCCGCTATCTCTCCAGCGAGTTGACAATGCATTTCGGCCTGATTCCGCGCACCAATCGAGGCATCTTCTGCATCAACGAGCTGCCGGATCTCGCTCCCAAGATCCAGGTCGGCCTTTTCAATGTGCTCGAGGAGCGCGACATCCAGATCCGGGGATACCCGATCCGCCTGGAGCTTGACGTCTGCATGGTCTTCTCGGCCAATCCCGAGGACTACACGAACCGCGGCCGGATCGTCACGCCGCTCAAGGACCGGATCGGGTCGGTCGTGCGGACGCACTACCCGCTGACCCGGGAAACAGGCATCGCCATCAGCGAGCAGAATGCCTGGCTCGACCGTAATGCCGGCGATGGCCAGGCCAGGCAGTCACTAGCGATCCCGATTTACGTCAAGGAGATCATCGAGGAGATCGCGCGCCTGGCCCGAACCTCGCCGCACGTGAACCAGCAATCGGGAGTTTCGGTCCGGATGTCGATCGCGAACCTCGAAAACGTGGTTTCCAACGCCGAGCGGCGGGCTCTCGTCAACGGCGAAGCGTGGATCATCCCCCGGGTTTCTGATCTGGGCTTTGTGGCGTCCAGCTCGCGAGGGAAGCTTGAGCTGGCGATGAACGAGGAGGATGGGCACGAGGACAAGCTGATCCACCGGATCATCGACGAGGCGGTCAAGAACATCTTCGGCGTCCACTTCGATGTCCGCGAGTTCCGCCCGATTGTCGATTTCTTCGAGTCCGGCCAGAATGTGGAGATCGGCGACATGCTGCCGAC
>JAFAHT010000116.1 GCA_019237095.1 Planctomycetaceae bacterium | reverse complement strand
ACCGATCACCAACGAGACGATCGAGCATATCCGGGCCGCCACCCGGCAACTCGTCGATCAAAATGCCGGCGAGGCAAAGGGAAAGAGTCCGATCCTGGTGTTCGAGTTCCTGCCTGGAGAATCAGCGCCGGGAACCAGCAGGATCGGCTCCTCGTTCGACCTGGCCAACCTGATCTCCAAGGAGCTTGGAGGCGCCAGGCTGACTGTGGCCTACGTCCCCCAGCCGCTCACTGGGTACGCTGTCTTGCCGGCCCTGGCCTGCTCGGAAATCGTGATGGGAGCCGGCGCCAGTCTGGGCCCGATTACCCCCGACGACCAGACATTCGATCCCGCCTTTCGTGAGCCGGTCCGCTTTCTGGCCCTGCGCAAGACGCGTGACCCCGACCTCTTGCTGGGCATGCTCGATCGCGATGCCGATCTGAGGCTGGTGCGCACCGCCGATAAGGCGCTTCATTACATCCTGGCCGAGAACCTCGAAGAGTTCCGCAAGACCAATCAGGTCACTGACGAGCAGGCCGCCTGGGAAGGCGGCCAGCGCGGCGTCTTGACCGCCCGGCGGGCCCGCGCCGAGGGCTTCTGCAAGGCCATCGCCGAGAACCCGGCCGAGGTGGCCCATATCTACCAGATCGGCGGTCAATCGGCGGTCGAGGATCCGACCCTGGGCCAGGCGCTGCGGCCTATCTGGATCAAGATCACCGGGCCTCTGGACCCGGTGAAGGTCGGCTACCTGTCACGGCGAATCGATCAGGCGCGGCAAGAGAAGGTCAACCTCATCTTCTTCCAGATCGATAGCCCCGGCGGACTCGATTCCGCCGCCGACAGCATCGCCGACCAGATCGCCTCGATCACGGACATGAAGACCGTGGCCTACATCGAGGACCGCGCGCTCGGCGTCGCCGCGCTTTTGCCCCTGGCCTGCCGCGATATCGTCTTCAAGAAATCGGCCCGGATGGGCGAGGTCCGCCAGATCATCGTGGGACACAACAACCATCTGCAAGACTTGAGCGACGCCCAGGTCCGGGTTCTGACCAAGAAGGTCGCGTTCCTGGCAGGCAAGAAAGGCCATCCCGAGGCGGTAGCGCGGGCCATGGTCGACCCCGAAACCGAGATCGTCGAGGCGCGTGACCTCCAGACCGGCGCAATGCGGCTCTTGCTCCGTGAGGAGGTCGATGCCGACCGGGCACGGTTCCAGGGCATGGAGGTCCGCAAGAAGCCGGGGCTCAATCTCATCCTTACCGGTGACGAGGCCGCGGCGTTTGGGCTGGGTCAGGTCGTGGGCGGCGAGGAAGACCTCAAGGGGTTGTACGGTCTGCGCGGCAAGCTCATCCGGGTGGACGGGCCCGGCTGGGTCGATTCGCTGGTCACGGTTCTGACCGATCCGTACGTGAGCTGGCTGCTCCTGTTCGTCGGCCTGTTCATGCTGGTGATCGAGCTCAAACTCCCCGGCATCGGCCTGCCCGCGATCACCTCCGCCCTCGCGTTCCTGCTCTTTTTCTGGAGCCACTACCTCAGCGGCACCGCCGACCAACTGGAAATCATCCTTTTCCTTGTCGGCATGGTCTGCCTGGCCCTCGAGCTCTTCGTTTTCCCGGGGTTCGGCATTTTCGGCATGAGCGGGATCCTGCTCATGCTTTGCAGCATCGTGATGGCCAGCCACACCTTCGTCTGGCCGACCCAGGAATACGAGTACCGCGAAATGGGTTACACGCTGATTCAGCTCACACTCGCCCTCGTGGCCGTCGCGGGAGGTGCCGTGGTCCTGGCACGTTACCTGCCGTCTCTCCCCTTTCTCAACCGCCTGGTCCTCAAGCCCGAGCCCTGGACCGTGGTCGAGTCTGTCAACCCGTCCGACCCGCTGTCCAAGCCGTCTCTGGAGGGCTACGACTCCCTGGCCTTCCTGGTCGGCGAAACCGGCCGCACCACGTCTCCCTTACGACCGACGGGCAAGGCCCGCTTCGGCAACCTGCTGATCGACGTTACCGCCGACGGCTTCTACGTCGAGACCGACTCACTGGTCGAAGTCGTCGATGTCCAGGGAACGCGGGTCATCGTCAAGCTAATGGACTGATCGCCAGATCACTATTCACCAGGATCGACGTGCCTATCGCAAAGGCAGATAGCGGTCTATTGGCCTCGCCCTTGATATAATCACGGGCAGCTTATCGACACCGACTGTCGTTCCGACGCCGGCCGTCGTTCCGGATTTTCCGTACGATTTCAAGCTTGCTCACGAATCGTATTGGCGGTTGGCAAGCGGGATCGATTACACTAGGTATGTGTGGGGCAAAACAAAGGATCGGGACGGTTGGCCGCGCGGGGCTCGAGCCGCGGGCGAGCGAGCGATCGGCCACAGGGAAAGGAGGATCTGATGAGCATTTTGTTCTGGCCGTCAGTCTTCCTGGTCCTGGGTCTCTTGCTCCTGATTGTGGAGGTGTTCATCCCTTCCGGCGGTTTCATCGGAATTTGCTCGATCGTCTGCCTGGTGCTGTGTCTCTGGTATGCGTTTGAGCAGTCTCTCGGCCTCGGTGTGACGTTCATGGTGATCGATCTTGTGGCATTGCCGCTGACTGCCGGGCTGGCATTCTCGCTCTGGTCGCGAACGCCGCTGGGCCGCAGGTTTCTCCTCAAGCCCCCGGCGCCCGAGGAGATCGAGGTGTCGCACGCCGATCATCATCTCGAGAGCCTGGTTGGCCAGGTGGGTCGAACGCTGACCCCACTGCGGCCATGCGGTCATGTCGAGATCGACGGCCAGCGGGCCGACGCCCTCGTCGAGGAGGGCTTCTTGCCGGCGGCCACCACGGTTCGCGTACTGCGGGTCCGGTCCGGGCAGGTCGTGGTGCGGGGACTGCACGATCCCGCACCCGACCTCCGGGAAGACCCAACCAGGACGAGCGATCTCTCAGGGCCCGAGCCGGACCCTTCCCCCCATAGCCATGACCGCAAGGGCGGTCTTCATCTACGAGGATGCTCCATGAGTGCCATGCTGTTCGCCCAGGTCAATCAGCCGCCGGCGTCGTGGTCGTCAACGATCTTTTACATGATGATCATCGCTATCGGCCTGATCGCCCTGATGTTTTGCATCTTCCTGGCCAAGTATTTCAATCTCTGGATCCAGGCCAAGATGACTCAGGCCAACGTGAGCATCTGGGACCTGGTAGGTATGACGTTCCGCAAGGTGAACCCCAACATCATCGTCCGGTCGAAGATCATGGCCTACCAGGCGGGTCTGTCCGAGAAAGATGGGGTGACGACGCGGGCGCTCGAGGCCCACTACCTGGCCGGCGGCAACGTACCCAACGTGGTGCGGGCCTTGATTGCCGCCAACCGCGCGGATATTCCGCTCTCCTACAAGCGCGCCGCCGCGATTGACCTGGCGGGCCGTAATGTGCTGGAGGCCGTGCAGACCAGCGTCAATCCCAAGGTGATTCCCTGTCCCGATCCGACCCAGGGACGGCTCACGATCGACGGGGTCGCCAAGAACGGTATCCAGCTCAAGGTGAAGGCCAAGGTCACGGTGCGGACGAACCTCGACCGCCTGGTCGGCGGCGCCACTGACGAGACGATCATCGCCCGGGTCGGCGAGGGCATTGTCAACGCGATCGGCTCGGCCGACACGCACCTGATGGTTCTCGAGAAGCCCGACTCGATCTCCAAGCGGGTGCTCGAGAAAGGTCTGGACGCGGGCACGGCCTACGAGATCCTGTCGATCGACATCGCCGACATCGACGTGGGCGACAACGTGGGCGCCAACCTTCAGGCCTTGCAGGCCGAGGCCGACATGCGCGTGGCGCGGGCCAAGGCTGAGGAGCGGCGGGCGTTCGCCGTGGCCAAGGAGCAGGAAATGCTCGCTCACGTCCAGGAGAACCGGGCCAAGGTCGTGCAGGCCGAGGCCGAGGTTCCCATGGCCATCGCCGAGGCCTTCCGCATGGGCAACCTGGGCATCACCGACTATTACCAGCTTCGCAATGTGCAGGCGGATACCGAGATGCGGAACGCGATCGCGGGCACCGGGGGCAACGCCGCGCGGCGCGAGCCGGTGGTCACACCGTGATCAGCGGGCCGGCCTGATCGTGGGGACGTTGTTGGCGGCGGGCGTTCCTCGGCGGAAGGCGGAAGCATGAGATTCGAGATCCTGATCCAGTTCATCGTGCCCTTGATGTTCCTGGCAATCTGGGCCCTGACCTCGCTCTTGAATCGCGATGCTCAGCCGTTGCCGCCGCGGCCGGGCCATCCGCCGGGCGCGGGCGGTCCGCGACCGCTTACCAGCATGCCGGGCCAGACAGAGCCCCGTTCCCCCGGCCCGGGAACTGCCGCGCAAACACCAGCTTCATCTCCCTTGGCGGACCCTCAGACGATGTGGCCTGGCGCCACTTCCGCTCCCACCGCGCGCGAACGGGCAATTCAGCGCCCCCCGCTCAAGAATTTGGACGACGCCATCGTTTACATCGAGAACGACCCCACCAGGCGGGCCACGACGCGGCCTGCTTCGTCCCCGGGACCCGCGGCAGCGACCGCCGCGGGATCACGACTGCCGCGCGCGTCCCAGCAACGCAAGGGAACCCGGGGCCGGTCAGGCGCCACCAGCAGCCCTTCCAACGAGGGCAGGGCAGAGCCCCAAACGCACCGGGCTCTCAGCGACCAGGTCAACCAGTCGATGGCCTTGCAGCGCAACAAACCGCTGGAGATCACGCCGCTCTTCTCGTCGCTTGCCCCGCTTTCCCTACCGCTGTCGCAAGCATCGGTTGCGCCGCAGGTGCAGCAGGAACGAGGCACCGCCAACCCGGTGACCCTGAGCGGCCTCGACATCCGCACGATGCTGTCATCTCCCGGCAAGCTGCGCGAGTTCGCGCTCTTGACCGAGGTCTTGCAGCCGCCCGTCTCCCTTCGACCCCGCAGGATCCGCCATTGAGCGGCCGTTGACTCACCCGATCCTGCGCCCTTCCGGCAAGCCCCTGGACGGCGAGCCAGGCGTGACGATCGCGCGGATCAAGACGGTTTCACGCAATGAACCGCCTCGAGGCCCATCACTTCGCGAACCGGCTTGCTGCCGTTGAAGAAATCGCATTGGCGCGCCGATACCTTGCCTGGACCAGAAGGTTCCCGCGCACGCCAATGGCATGGCACCGCTCGAACTTGCACGGTGGCATCTCCACGGACGGACTGTGTCCAGTTCTCGGACGCACGCTCAATCACTACCACACGCGTTGGCCGACAATTGAGGGAGATGCACGATGTTGTATCATCCATCCCGCGCGCAGCGGGGTTGCACCGGTGTCTCAATTGTTCTTCTTTTCCTGGGATGCGCGCTGGGCTCGACCCGGGCGTCCGAAGGTGACCCCGAGGGCATCTCCTGGCGCACGGACTATGCGCGTGCCCTGGAGGAAGCCAGAACGCGAAATCAGTTGCTCTGGATCCAGTTCACCGCGCCATGGTGCCCGAACTGTACGAGGATGGAGCAAGATTCCTTCGCGCATCCCGCGATCCGCGAGCATGCCCGGCGGTCGTTCGTGCCGGTGAAGCTCCGGTCCGATGTCAACGAGGAACTTGCCCTGAGCTTCGAGCTTTCCGGGCTGCCCGCGACGGTCATCGTCGCGCCCTCGCGTCAGGTGATCCTGGTCCGCCAAGGCTATCTCGGCCCCGGCGAACTGGGCGACCTACTCCAGAACGCCACGCGGCGTCAAGACTCCGAATCGCAGCTCGCCTCGAAGGAAACGACGACCAGGGCAGAGGACGCAGGTGACAGCGACCAGAAGCGGAACCCGACCAAGCCGAAGACCGAAACCCAGGTCGCCCTGTCCGGGTTTTGTCCGGTCACCCTCGTCTCAGATAAGCGCCTGGTGCCCGGACAGGCCGAGTACACGGTGACGCACGAGGGCCGGCTCTACCGCTTTGCCAGCCTGGTGACGTTCAACCTGTTCAGCAGGGATCCGCAGCGCTACGTACCGGTGAATAACGGCAACTGCCCGGTCGCCCAGCTCGATCGAGGCACAATGCACCCCGGCGATCCCAAGTACGGCGTGCTCTACCAGGGCCGGCTCTTCCTCTGCGCGTCAGATTCGGACCGGAAGCGGTTCCTTCAGGAACCCGTTCGCTACGCGGCCGTCGATGTGGCCGAGAACGGCTTCTGCCCGCACTGCCTGGCGCAGAACGGCCTCCTGGTTCGCGGCGACCCGCGTTACGACCTGTCCCGGGAAGGCCGGCGCTACTGGTTCCCCGATCCCTCCCACCGCGAGGCGTTCCTTTCGGCCTTGGCCTCGACGCAAACGACCACGCGGAGGTGAGGATTCGCACGATCGCTCTGGACACCGGTCATCCGCGGGTCAACGGCCGAGTTGCCACCAATCCGCAGAGGGGATCAAGTCCGCGATGAGGCACCTCTGGTGCACCATTTCTGAAGCGCCCCTGCGTGTTGCCTCGACGAGGCCAGCCCCCATCTTCGCGATGATGCCCTCGTGATCATGGGGGTCCCGCCGCTAACCAAATACTGCCCCATGACGACTCTTCTCGGGACCGGTCTTGACCGATCACGATTCAGGACGGTAAACTCCTCTCCCAGATTGAGACTGAGTCTCAATAGCATTTGCGACTGAGATTCTGTCCTACCAGGTCGCACCCGATCGATCGAATACCTCCGGGAAGGGGACTTGCATGCAATGGATTAACCTGCGTCGTGGTTTTACCTTGATTGAGCTTCTCGTGGTGATTGCGATCATCGCTGTTTTGATCGCACTTTTGTTGCCGGCAGTACAGGCCGCGCGCGAGGCGGCACGACGAATTCAATGTGTTAATAATCTCAAGCAGCTTGGGCTCGGGATGCATAACTATGAGAGCTCAAATTGCGTCTTGCCGCCCCAGATGGTCTTACTCTTCAACAATGCCGGTGCAGTGGCGTGGAAGTCGAGTTGGGGCGCCTCCTCGCGCATTACTCCCTTCCTGGAGTTGGGGACAGTCTACAACGCCCTGAACTACACGAACAAGACGAGCGACCCATCGAATGCGACGGCCGTCTCCACGCAATTAAAGGTCTTCCTCTGCCCGAGTGAGCCCAATCAGCAGGCGACCACCACGACGAACAGTGCTGGCGTGACCACGACATATGGCGTCTCAAACTACGGCTGGTGCGAGGGGACCTGGTATACCTTCGGCGGATTCGCCGGCGGCGGGCCGACTCCCGGCGCGATTGGCTCCAACATGAGCCGCAGGTTCGCTTCGATTACGGATGGTTTGAGCAATACGCTTTTGGGTGCCGAGGTCAAGACGTACACGCCGGCTTACCATGACTGCGGCGCCGTGCCGCCGCCCGGACCGACCGGCCCGTACTCGTACCCCGACGTTCCCACTGTGCTCGCGAGCATTGCGGCGGCCCCGACATCGGGATGCAAGTTCGCCACGGCTCCCTCGGGAATGCTGGGCGGCGGCCACACCCACTGGTGCAACGGCAACTCGTTCTACGACGGTTTCACCACGGCCTTGCCCCCAAACACCATGTCTCCAGCCGGCACGCCGGCCCTCGATAGCGACATGAGCTCCGAGGACGAGGACGACGGTGGTCCGACCTACGCCTCCGTCACCTCCCGGAGTTACCATCCTGGCATCGTCAACGCCCTCTTTGCCGACGGCAGCGTGCACTCGATCAAGGACTCGATCAACTGGCAAACCTGGCGTTCCCTGGGGACGGTCTGCGGCGGCGAAGTCATTTCGTCCGACTCCTACTGAGCTGCATCAAAACTCAAGGATTTCGCCGCAAGGGCGGTCCATCGACGTCTCCGGCTGGCGCATGTCATCCAGTGACTGCTCGACCCAACCCAACCGCACGGGGCAGGCACCCCTGGCGGGCCGGTATTACGTCTGATAGATTGGTAATACTAACCGCTCTCTGCTCCTGGTCCTTTGTTCTCACCATGGGGGAATGGGTATGGGCAGACATCGTGGATTCACCTTGATCGAGCTCCTCGTTGTGATCGCCATCATCGCGGTCCTGATAGCGCTACTCCTGCCCGCCGTTCAATCAGCCCGTGAGGCAGCCCGCCGCATCCAGTGCGTCAACAACCTGAAGCAACTCGGCCTGGCGCTGCACAACTACCATTCGGCCGCGGGTACATTCCCCGTAGGTTACTTCTATCCAACTCCCGCCCAGGTCTACCCCGGCATTCCCCAGGACCACTACGCGTGGTCCGTTCTGGCACAATTGTCGCCGTACCTGGAGCAGACCACCGTCTACAACGCGATGAACTTCAATTTCCCGTTTCGCGGTGGGCCAAACGGCAGCTTCGGTTCCACGCCGTATGGAATCATCCCGATGAACTCGACGGCCCAGGTAACCAAGGAAAACGTGTTTTTCTGCCCCAGCGACGGCGGCACGCCGCCCGACCCGACGTCTGGTCCGACAGATTACGTCTTCTGCACGGGGGACGGTCTGACCAACAACGGCCCACTTGTGCCACCTGCTGCTGGTGACCTCAGCGGGGCAAACGGAGCGTTCATCATGAGTATTCCGCAGTCGATGGCCACGATCACTGACGGATCGAGCAATACCGCGGCGGCCTCCGAGCAACTGCTGGGCACGTCCACGACGCTTCTGTCCTCGCCGACACCACTGCCGGCGGATACCCGCCGGGCCTTCGCCCTCGACTCTTCCGGCGGGCCGACTCAGGCCGGCTGTGCATCGGCCGACAATGGCTGGGAACTGGACAAGGGGGTCAGTTGGTGGGAGGGTGGAATCCGTAGTACCCTCTACAATCACTATTTGACGCCGAACTCGAAGTTGCTGTACGACTGCGTGAGCTTCAACCCGTTGCGTCCCGGCTGGAAGGCAGCGCGGAGCCTGCACCCCGGCGGGGTGAACGTGATGTTCTGCGACGGCCACGTGCAGTTCATCAAGGATACGATCAACCCGGTCACCTGGACCGCCCTTGGGACACGGAACGGCGGCGAGGTGATCAGCGCCGACGCATT
>JAFAHT010000194.1 GCA_019237095.1 Planctomycetaceae bacterium | reverse complement strand
AGTTGCTCTTTGCCGAGGGGTCTCAGGAAAATCATTCGGTCCCAATAATCAAGGGCATCCCCCGAATTACCCTTGTGGAGCGGTGCGAGTTCGGTGATTCCGCCGCCAACGACCACACGATGTGTTGCCCAAGACGAGGGGTTCCGGGGTAACAGGAGACACAGCATGGTCTGCTCTATGGTCAAGAAGGGACTGATTGGTGCGGCGCTCGGTGCCGGGGCATTGTTCCTGGTTTTCGGCACGCATGCACCCAGCTACATGAAGACGGCCTATCACAAGGTCCGCCGGGATGTCAAGGATGCCGTTCCGATGCCGTTTGACATCGACCGGGCTCGCGAGGAAATTGCCGGCCTCGAACCGGCGATCCGCGACAACATCGAGAAGCTGGCGCGGGCCGAGGTCGACATCGAGCACCTCGACCGCGAGATCGCCAACATCCGGACCAACATGGACGTTGAGAAGACGGCGCTCTTGACGCTGCGTGAGAGCTTGAAGACGGGCGAGTACCGGCTGGCCGGCCATAGCCGGGTCGCTTACACCGAGGACGAGGTCAAGGCCGACCTGGCCCGGCGCTACGACTCGTACAACAACGTCAAGAAGATTCTCGAGGCCAAGGAGTCGACCCTGAAGGCCAAGCAGAGCGAGATTGTCGCGTTCCGCAAGCAGCTCGAGACCATGATGGCCCAAAAGAAGACGCTGACTACCAAGCTTGATGAGATCGAGGCCCGGCTGCGGCAGATCGAGGCCACCCAGACCGCCAACGAGTTCCAGCTCGACGGCAGTGCCCTGGCCCGTGCCAAGGAGACGGTTTCCGACCTGGAGAAGCGGCTCGAGGTGATGGCCCGCAAGGCCGAGATGGAAGGCCGCTATGCCGAGACCGGCGTGCCGGTGATCATCAACCCGACCCGTGACGTCGTTCACGAGATCGACAGCGCGTTCGGCCAGAGCACGCCGAGCTCAGGCTCGAAGTCGGGCAAGAGTCTCTGATCCCGATCCGCGGCGAGTGAATGAGAGAGTCGAATCCGAATCGAATCGGTGAACGCTCTCTGGCTCTTTGGTCTGACCGCGAGGCCGGCTGGACGCCCGGAGTGACGGTGGTCGGTCGGTCTCGCAGCTTGATTCTCTTGCCTTCTCGTTCCCCCCGGCCTCACTGCCGGGGGCGGATTGAAACAATAGAAGACGCCACAAGGCATCGCTCTTGATCTGAAGCACGGCACGGGTTGAGTAGTGTTCGCAACCAAGCGTAAGATGGTGGAGAGTGGTATCCCCATGGTCAATCCGGGCGGCGAGTCAACCATGTTGGGACAGTGGCGGATTGTTCTGCGGCAGGCCGAGGAGGCCGCGCGGGCTGGCCGGTACGAAGAGGCCTTTGCCCTGGCCAGCCGGGCCGACGTCGCGGACCATAACCAGTCCGTGCAGTTTCGCGGCCGGCTGGGGCTGGATCTGCTTGCCCGAGCCAACCGGCGGGCCGCGGCCGACGATCAGGCCGGCGCGATCGAAGACCTGTGCCTGGCCGAGCGCATCGGGGCTCCGCCCGATTCGCTGGCCGCGGCTCGACTGAGCCTGGCCGATCGCGTAGCCGACGAGATCCGTGCCGACCTCGACGCCGGCGAGCCGGCCCGGGTGTTGCAACGGATCGAGGAGCTGGTGCGGCACAAGATCAGCGGCCCGGCTCTGCGGCGGTATCGTGAGATCGCCGAGGCCTGGCACACGGCGGCCGCGGAAGCTCGCCGGGGCGAGTTCGGGCACGCCCACGAGCGCCTCGACCGCGCCGAGCGGCTGGCTGGCGGTGCCGGAGTGATCGCGGCCCAGAACGCGGTGATCGCGGCCCGCCACGACCTGGACGCCAGGCAGAAGACGGCCACGCCCAAGGTCGAGGCCCTGTACTCGGCCCTGGCCGAGGGCAAATGGCCACAGATCCTGACGGCCGCCGAGGCCGTCTTGGTTGCGGTCCCCGAACACCCGGCGGCGCGACAGGCGCGGGCCAAGGCCTGGCAGCAGATCGCCGCCATCGGCCCCGCGGGCGCGGCCCAGTGGTCCGCCCCGGGGGCCCGGACAGCCCAGGCGGCTGCCCTGATGGGTCTGAATCCGGAACCCGAGAATCCGCCTGGCGGACCACCTCGCCCGATCCGTGGCGAGGCCAGGCCCGTGTCATCCCCTCTCCCCCCTCGCGCCGGTACGGAAGCCGAGGGCATCGTCTGGCTGACGGCTGGCGGCGACGGCCCGGCCTCACCACCCGGCATCCGCCCGGTTCCAGCCCGCAACCCGGCCCCTGCCCGGCCGCTGGCCCGATCCGAGGCGGCCGGCCCCAGGGGCCGATTCCTGCTTTGGGTCGATGCCGTGGGAGGCTATCTGGTCTGCCTGGATGACCGGATCGTCCTTGGTCGGGCTGGACCGGACAGCCTAGCCGACGTCCCCCTCATGGGCGACCTCTCGCGCAATCACGCATCCCTGGTTCGCAGCGGCGAGAGCTACATGCTCCAGCCCCACCATTCCTCGTTCGTCAATGGCAAACCCGTGGCCGACCAGGCCGTGCTTCGCGATGGCGATGTGATTCGCCTGGGTTCGACCGTGGAGTTGGAATTCCGCCAGCCCAGCCCCGTCAGCGCGACCGCCCGGCTGATCATCGTCAGCCGCCACCGCCTTCACCTGGCCGTCGACGGTGTGCTTCTGATGGCCGAGACCTGCATCGTGGGCGGAACCGGCCAGGCGCACATCCCGGCCCCGGCGCTCAAGGACCCGGTCGTCCTCTACCGCCAGGGCAACGCTCTCTGGTGCCGGGCCCCCGGCAGCTTCGACGTGGACGGCCGGACCTGCGCGGCCCGTGCCCCCTTGACATTGCAGTCCAGTGTCCTGGGCGATGGTTTCTCCTTTAGCCTGGAACCTCTCGGTTCGCATCCTGTCTAATAGACGATGAGCATTTGCCGGAGCAGGAAAGAAAACGACCAGGCGGCACAAGAATCGCCACAGGACGACGAACTGACTTACGAAAACAAGCCGGAACCTTCGACCCCGGGTTACGTGTTGATCGACAGCCGAACAATGCGGATAGCCCCGTGGATGTGGAGTTGCAGAAGTGATGAGCGCGATGGCCAAACCACTGCCTGGCGCGAACATGGACGAGACGGCCATTTACCAGGCAAGTGACCTTTCGGGTTCCGGGCCCGATCAGCCCACGGGAAATTCCGACATGCCCAACTCCAACCCAACTCCAACTCCTCAGACACAAGGCCGCTACACCTTCAGTTCGGGAGCCCGGCCGCTCGACGGCTTCACGATCAAACGGGCCATCGGCCGGGGGGGCTTCGGCGAGGTCTACTACGCCACGTCCGACTCAGGCAAGGAAGTCGCCCTCAAGCTGATCCTCCGCAACCTCGATGTCGAGCGCCGCGGTGTCAGCCAGTGCATGAACCTCAAGTGCCCGAATCTCCTGGCTATCCATGACCTGAAGAGCAACGACGCCGGCGACAGCTTCGTCGTCATGGAATACGTTGCCGGCCCCAGTCTGGCCAGCGTCCTCAAACAGTATCCGGAGGGGCTGCCGCTGCACGAGGTGCGACACTGGCTCAAGGGGCTCGTCGAGGGAGTCGCCTATCTTCACGATCATGGCATCGTGCACCGCGACCTCAAGCCGGCCAACCTTTTCATGGAAGAGGGCATCGTCAAGATCGGCGACTATGGCCTGGCCAAGCTGATCACTCCCAGCCATGGCAGCGAGCACTCCGAGAGCATCGGCACCTGCCACTACATGGCGCCGGAGATCGGCTCGGGCAAGTATCACAAGCCGATCGACATCTACGCCATCGGGGTGATCCTCTACGAGATGATCACCGGGCACGTGCCGTTCGATGGCGAGACCGTCAACGAGGTGCTGATGAAGCACCTGACGACCCGGCCCGACGTCTCGATGTTGCCCGAGCCGTACCGCACGATCGTGGCGCGGGCCCTGGCCAAGGACCCGAACCAGCGGCCCGCCCGGGTCTTCGACCTGCTGCCGGCCGAGGACGCTCCCAGAACGCCCGAGGTCCGGATCATCGGCGAGGGCAGGCAGGGCTTGATCTCGGCCGGCAGCAACGCCGCGCTTCGACCCGAGGCGGATGACATCTTGCGGATCGAGGCCGAAGAGCCGGTCTTTTACATCGGGCCGGACACCCGGCCTCCGCAGCGGCGGCAGACGGTCCAGGAGCGGATCCGGGCCAACTGGCAAGCCCTGCGGCAACCGGCCACGTACCGGCAGCCAGTTCCACGGCAGGCTCCGCCCCGGGGTCAAGGCCAATCACCGATCCAACCCCAGCCGGTTGCAGGCAATTGCGCCGCGGCCCCGGCAGCTCCCCGCCGGGTCTCGGCATCCGCACCGCCGCTGGCCCCGGAGGCTCCGGTCTTGCCCAGCGGCCGGGTGCGCGTCGCCGAGCTGGCCGCCTCCATGGTTTGGGCCGCTCCCGTTGTGGCCTTGCTGGTGCTGCCTGCAATTGCGGCCCTGAGCATCAACATGGATAGCAACCCCCAGCAGGTCGCCTATCTTTACGGCATGGGCTTGATCGGTACCTGGGCCGCGTTGATTCCGAACAAGCTCTTCGAGAACCGTTCGCTCGACATGGCATCGCGGCGGCTGATCGCCCTGGTCGCCGGCCTGGTTGTCGGAGCGGTCGGAATTGTGCTGGGCCGTGCGCTGCAACTGGGGCTGCCGTTGCAACATTACTACTTCGCCAATTCCCAAGACCTCGACCCGCTCTACTTCGGAGCAATGTACGCGGCCAGTGCCGGGTGGTACGGGCTGGCTGCCCGCGACCGCAAGAAGCGGTTCCGTCTTGTACCCATCGGCCTCACGGCCCTGCTGGCCATCTTGCTCACCCCGCTCTGGCCGTATCAGCGGCCCGACGGCGTGGCCCTGGCCGCGATCATCGCCTGCACGGTCCAGATTGTCAGCCCCTGGAGCGAGCAAGGCGCGCGCTACGCGAGGTTTGTCCGCCATGTTCAAAAGCAGAGACGCAAGCTCAAGACCGCCTGAGCACGACATTCTTCCCCTGGCACTGGACGCCGGGAGT
>JAFAHT010000137.1 GCA_019237095.1 Planctomycetaceae bacterium | reverse complement strand
TTCCTGGGCGTCCTCGACGAGTATAGCCTCGACCAGCTCTTGACGCAGCGGTCCGACCTGGTCACGCTGCTAGACGACTCGCTGCGGCGAGGGGCCAAGTCCAACCATGCGGGCGGAGGATGACGGCTCAGCAAGCTCGTGAACAAGCTTCAACTGGCAGGGCCGGCGGCTCGACCTGGCGGATCACCGCCGCGGGGTCCTGGATCACTTCAAGCGGGACGCTCTGCGTCGACGAGTTGCACCTGGGCCAGATGACCTTGCTGCTGGCGACCGACCCGCTGAACGACCTGCCGGTGGCCTTCGCCCTGGTCGCCAGCAACGACCAACCCCACAGAGCAGAAACGGGGACGAGAGCGAGACGTCGCCGTTATTCGAGCGTGGTCTCGGCGCCGGCATCATTGCGGCCATCCTCTCGGCACTTGAGGGCGATGCGGTATCGTGCTTCGGTGGAGAGTCGGTCCTCGGTCGAGTCTGTTTCGGCGAGGAGCTGCGCGCGGCGGCGGACTGCCTTGCGAATCAAGCGGACCTGCGCGCGGAACCGGAGGCAGGACCTGCACGCCAAAACGTGACAGAAGAGCGCCGCGCGGTCCAGACGGGGCAGCGAATCGTCCAGTTCGCGCGACGATAGCTCCGAGGCTGCTTCGCAGTGGAGAGTCAGGACGCGCCAGAGGCTAGTCAACCGACTCACGAGGTTCTCCTTAACCTGCCGGGCGTCTCGATGAACCAGTATTTTTCCAGGCATTCGCGGAGCAGCAGCCGGGCGCGGTGCAGTCGCACACGCAAGTTGACTTCGCTCAGGTCGAGGATTCGCCGCATCTCGGCCGTGTCCACGTCTTCGAGCTCCCGCAAGATGAACGCCGAGGACAACGAACGTGGCAGTCGATTCAAACAGCCGTCGAGCACGTCCCAGAATTCGCGATTCTCGAGTGCCTGGTCCGTTGCCTTCCATGACGCGAGGGCCTTCTTCCACAAACCCTTCGCGCTGAAATATCGCGCGCGAACGGGGTCGGGTCTCGCGATCGGATCGGCTTCGGCCGGCGAAATCGACGTTGCCGTGCGTCGGCAATGATCAACTATCTTATGCCGAAGGATGGAGAGTAGCCAGGTGCGAACGGTCGCTCGGCCCTGGAATCGGTCGCGCGACTGGAGTGCCGCCAGCAAGGTGTCCTGCACCAAGTCTTCCGCCAGCTCCCGGTGGCCAATCCGCGAGCGAGCATACCGGTACAAGACATCCCCGTGCTCGTCCAGCCAAGTGGAAGCATCGCCGGCGGTTGAAAGAGCATCCGAATCATCGGCCTGCGGCATCTGATGGGCGTTCATGATTCCTCATCAGGCGAACTCGAACCTGCCCGGTCGGTCCCAATGACCCGGTCGAATGTTACAGCGGAAATCGCCCAGGACAAGCCCCGGCCAAAAGCGGATCGCCGAGACGAGTGCCGGCGACGGACGTCCCATACGAATTCCTCTCCGCCGATTCCGAGGTTTTGCTCGAGCGGTTGTAACACCGGAGCGATCTCGGCGACTAACCAACGAGCGGACGAGTTTCGTCCGTGGTCGCAAGGATTCTTGTCGTCACACCCTCAGACAGGAGTGAGCACGAAATGCGCAACGTTTCTTCGCGGGTCTTACTGGGGATCGGCACGGTGGTGGTCGCCATCTTG
This sequence comes from Planctomycetaceae bacterium, assembly GCA_019237095.1. Lineage (GTDB taxonomy): Bacteria > Planctomycetota > Planctomycetia > Isosphaerales > Isosphaeraceae > Aquisphaera. The sequence continues at coordinate 2,763 of JAFAHT010000137.1, read as the reverse complement.
ATCGCGTCGCCGGCGCCTGGCGCCGACATCAATATCACGGTGACCAACGATCAGCCGACGGGCGGCTTCTCGCTGGCGCCGGTGTGGTTCGGCGTCCAGAACGGTTCGTTCAATGTTTTCTCTCCAGGAAGTTCCGCCAGCTCTCAGATCGCAACTTTGGCCCAGTTCGGCAATACCGCGCCACTCGCGAGCCTTTTCGCCGGCAATGGTCCGGAAACAACCCTGCAATCCGGGGGCAGCCTGATTCAATTTCTGCCGGGGCAGTCGAATTCGACGACGCTCAACGTCAGCAATCCGACCGTCTACCAATACTTGAGTTACGCCGGAATGGTGGTCCCCTCGAACGACTTTTTCCAGGGGAACGCCACTCCGCTCCAGATCTTCAACTCGAACGGCAGCTTCGTCGGACCGATTACGATCAAAGTCTATGGTTCGAATGTCTGGGATTCGGACACCGAGCAACAGAGCACCTCGATTGCTCTCACCTTCATTCAAGGACAAACCCCCGGAAGCGGGACCCAGATCATCAATGGTGCGATCACCCCGTTCCTCGCCGAGTCGAATTCGGCGGCCTTCCTGCAGAGCATCGACGGCCTGACCACGGTCGCCGGCTACCAGATTTCTCACTTATTCAGCGCCAATGACCTGATCGACACGATCACTATCTCGTCCGTACCCGAGCCGGGGTCGGTCGTGCTGCTGGGCTTGGGAGTGGCCGGTATGCTCGTCGCCGGGCAGACGGTGCGATCGTGGAAAGCTGGGCGCCTTAAATGATCAATTGATTGGGCTGTAGAGGCCACTGAGGGCTTCCGGGGCAGCATACTCATCTCGCTTGCACGTTCTTGGGGCCGGGCTTCTGGCGTCTCAAGATCCGGCCCAGATTCTGTTCGAGCAGCGCTAGAAAGTTCTCGTCGCCGAGCGGCCAGCCGGTACGCTCATGTGCGCGGAGGGCTTTCAATTCCTCGTCTCTGATGGCGCTGGTCAACAGACGGCGCCAGTTGGGGGCCATTTGCAAGAGCGGAGCGACTTGCACCAGGGCGTCATCACGCCCTTTCAGGTGAGCCGCCACGCTGCTCCAGCGATAACGGCTTGGTGCCTGGACCAATCCGGCGCGAACGGAGTTGAGCTCCACGTACCGCGCCGCAGTCAGGAGGTGGTCTTCATCCATGACGAACGAGGCGAAGCGGCCTTGCCACAGGTGCCCTCGCCAGCCCTCCCGGAAGTTGATCCGCCGCGTGTACCGGCGATGTGCCTCGCCGATGGCGCGACGTAGGCTCTCGGCGGACTGCGGGACAACGATCAGGTGAACATTGTTGGGCATCAAGCAATCTGCCCAGATCGCGACCTGCTCTGCGCGGCAGAATCGCGAGACGAGCTCGAGGTAGTGCTGGTAATCTTCCTCACCGAAGAACGTCTGCTGTCTGCGGTTTCCCCGCTGGGTGACATGGTGGGGCATGCCAGGAGCTATCACACGTGCCAATCGAGCGATGGTGGGAAACTAACCCGGCCACAACCTCGCGTCAAGAGTTAGGTATGGTGTCCCCGGAACTCCCCCGAGGTTGAGGTTGAAAGATGTCGCTAGGGGACCCCTCGATCTTGAACCGAGGGTTGGTCGACCGATAGCTCAAATGGTCGAGCGTTCGCCTGTTAAGCCAGAAGATGCTGGTTCCTATCGCCGGTTGGGCCAGAAAAAAATACACTACGTGGTGAGGACGTCCGCGAATACCGTCGAGGATTCCCGAGCTTTTACGCCGCCGCATCTTCCGAGGGGATGAACACCCCGTGAGACTTGTGTTCTTCCCAGTTGTCGGGGCTAAACGGGTATGAGTCGTCCCTAAAAGCGCACATTAGGTAACTTGGATACAAACGTCTGAAGGGATCCGATTGAACCCTATTTCTCCCGACGATTCCCTCCAATTCCAAGCGTTCGACGTCGGTCACTAAGGGCATGGCCGAGATGTTTACTAGCTGCCCAATAATTTTGGAGTAACAGTAATGAGCAAATGTCGAGCAAGAGAATCCGTAAATCTCATGCGCTCGCGGAAAGAGAGGATGACCACTCGGGAGGGGATCCCCCATCCAGTAGCAGCTTCGTATGCTCTGTCGCTGAAAGATCGACGGGTCTATTTCGTAGTACGCTCTGGCCTCGTCGATGATGTCGTCTCGGGTCAGATCGTCCATTCCGGGATAGGACCCGCAAGCATCGACCCTTACGTCCTCTTCCGTCACGCCGCCCGACCAGACATCTCTGCTGATATGACTCCCCATGTGAATGACCATCGCGGCCTGATGGAGGTAGAAATCTTCAACCGTCCTCTCAGCAATTCCGGTGTGGGCCATCCAGCGTGGCTTCCACTTCCCCCCTTCAAGCTCCGCGACTTGAAACACCATATCGCCCCGGCGCACTACGCCGATTCGGCCGGGTACGAGAAAGACCACCAACGGCATGCTAGCGATTCTCCAAAGAGGCGATACGGGATATCCCAAGTCGCGTTAGTAACTATCCGAAAACGCCTGTAGTGCTCATGTGACAACTACATTTGCCTCACATCGACCCATGCGGTGGAGCCTGCGATACCAGAACAGTCCGCAAGCCATCTGAATTAGCGCGAGGTAGTTGATGTCCTTCTTCTCGTACCGCACCAGGATCCCGCGGCACTTCGACAGCCATGCGAACGTCCGCTCGACCACCCATCGCCGCGGCTTGTGGCCCTGCGATCGGTCGCAGCCCTTCTTTTCCTCGCCGATCCGGCGGATGTGCGG
>JAFAHT010000136.1 GCA_019237095.1 Planctomycetaceae bacterium | reverse complement strand
GACCAGGGCATCTACGGCCGCCTCACTCTGCGCGACCGCGCCGTGCTGGCCGAGGAGCGGGCGATTCGAGTGAGACCCGACGGCTCTGGAGGATGGTTCTCGACGTCCATCCAGGCGACCCCGGGGCCATTTCGCGAGGGGAAGCATCGCGGTGAACCGAGGAGCTTCCCGACAACCGCCGACAACCCGATAACCTCCGCTCCAGTCCGAAGCATCTCGAAGGACAGCGCAAGTCCCGCTCCGAAGATGAAACGGCCCAGCGGCCCTGCTTCCCAGCCGCGCTGCCTTGACGGACCGGCCAGAAACGGCCAATGTGTACCCAGGCTATTGCCCGATCTCCGGGTCACGGCCAGGAATTCCGGGCCTGCGAGCCGGAAAAGAACGCTTCTTCCCATAATGTTTTTCATCGCCCCTGTCGCGCCCCTTCACCTGGAGGACGGATTGATGTCCGAGAATGGTACCAACCCCATGCACCGCCGGGAGTTCATTCAGGCTGGCGCGGCCGCGGCCGCCATCGCCACCACGATGGCTCAAGGAGCAGCGGCGGCCCAGGTTGCCGGCGAGCAAGCCGGTGCCGCCAAGAAGAAGACCGAGTTACCCCGCCGGGTGCTGGGCAAGACGGGCGCCGAGGTGACGATCGTCAACGCGGGTACGTGGCGCGCGCCGGATTCACTCGACCGTCTGCTGCGTTACTCGTTCCTTCGAGGCGTCCGTTATTTCGACACGGCCGCGGGCTACCATACTGAGGACCGGTTCAAGGCCTGGTTTGCGGCCCAGCCCGAAGTCCGCAAGCAAATCTTCCTGGCCACCAAGGATCACGTCCGCGAACCTGGCCAGATGGTCAAGCAGGTCGACAAGCGGCTGGCGGCGCTCGGAACTGATTATATCGACTTGCTGTTTTTCCACGGACTCGATAGCCGCCTGGGCCAGACCGACTGGCCCAAGAGGAGGGAGATGAAGGCGGCCGTTGAGGCCATCAAGAAGACCGGGAAAGTTCGCTTCGTCGGCTTTTCCACCCATGACCGCCTCAAGGCCGAGCAAATCCAGGCGGCCGCTGAACGCGGCTTCATCGACGTGATCATGCTCTCGTTCAGCCCCTTCCTGCCGAAGGATGACCCGATCAACCGCGCCCTCGACGCCGCCCACGAGAAGAACATCGGGCTGGTCTCGATGAAGCAGATGGCCGGCCACACGCAGGTCAAGCAGCAGGTTCCGGCGCTGCTGGAGCGAGGCCTCAACACACACCAGGGGCTGCTCACCGCCATCTGGTCCGATCCGCGCATCTCCGCTACCTGCGTGACCATGACGAACACGGACCAGGTCAACGAGAACACCGATGCGGCCCGGAAATTCACACCTCTGAAAGAGGCCGACGTCCACCAGCTTCGCGACGCCGTCCTGGCCGCTGGCCCAATGATGTGCGCCGACTGCGACGGCCGCTGCGGCCGGGCCGCCGGCACCAACGCGCGTCTGGGCGATCTCACCCGGTTCCTGACCTACCACGAGCACTTCGGCTCGCGCCGCCAGGCACGCGAGGGCTACGCCGAGCTCACCGACGTGGAGCGGAACTGGCGCGACGCCGACCTTGAAGCCGCCCGCGAAGCCTGCCCGAGCAAGCTCGACTTCGCCCAGCTTCTGCCCGAGGTCGATCGCCTGCTGGGCTGATCAATCTCCGCTGCCCTTGACGAAGCGAAGCGACCGGTGCGGCGTTTTCTGTAACGCCGCACCGGTCGCTTTCCTGTTCTACGACCAGCCTGCGAATCTCGGCTCTACTTGACTCGTAGCGGGGTAATTCCGAGTCAACGACAGCCGTCAGACTTGCGCGTGATTGGGGTCAATCCTTCGGCTGGGCTTCGGCCGCAGTCTCCTGGCGGAGCTCAAGGTTGCGGTTCGGGTTGGCGGCGGGAGTGGCTGGCGGATAGGGATAAAATGGGGTCCGATCGAAGAAGTTCCTGGGGCGGAGGTCGAGGCCGCTCCACATCACGAGAGCCGAGCCTTCCCAGCCGTCGTCGCCGGGCCAGAACTTGGGGGCGGAATCGGGCTTGCCGTCCTCGTCGCGGGGTTCATGGTGGGACGATGATGTGGCCCAGAGCACGATGTCGGCCGACTCGACTTCTTCCTCGTCCTTCACCAGGTTGGCCAGGTTGGAGAAGATGTATTCGAGCGGCCGTTCGGGGTGCGAGCGGGTGACCCAGAAGTCGTGCTGGGTGAAGTCTTCATTGTGCCTGGCCGAGCCCATGCGAAGGGGCATCAGGTCGTAGCCGATCGGCTTGCCGTTGGCGTTCTTCCGGTCGGTCTCGATCCGCACCATGGTGAATTCCTTGGCGTCCCAGTCGATGCCACCCTCGAAGCCGCGATTGAACGGTTCCTCGATGTCCTCGGCGGCCATGCTTGCCGGGTCTTCGACGTGCCGCATCACCATGGCCGAGTTCTTCTTGCCATCGATCAGGTCGATGTCGATTCGCCAGTGGGCGTTGTGCATGTGAGACTCTTTGCGGTGCCCCGGCAGGTTTTGCCCGGTAACGCCGACGCGGAAGCTGATCGTGCCGTCGTCATGAAAGCTATAAGAAATAATGTACATATAATTGGCGGCCTCGAGCGCTCCCCAGATCACCAGCTCTTTGCCACGCCGCACGCCGTGGGCAAAGTCTTTCCACACCACGCCGCGGTCGCGAAATTCTCTGACCACGGTCGGGTAGGGGTCGCCCGGGAACGGGGGCATCAGGTTGCCGTTGGGGCCCGCGTCTTCCTCACGCACCCGGGCCATGGGGAAGGAGAAGCCGGTGAGGTCGAAGTAGCGGATGTCGCTGGACTGGTGGTAGGGGACGAACAGCTCGGCGATGCGGGCGTCGGAGAGGATCCTGATCCAGTCCTCGCTCAGGTTTCGCTTGTACCAGGCCCCGGTGATGTACAGGCCTTTGTGCATGCCGCGGGCGAAGTGCACCTTCCAGGCCGTCCCTTTACGCGGCTCCAGACCGCCCGACTCGCTAACCAGGAACTCGGCCGTCACCTCCTGCGAAGGCGGATCGACAAGTGCCCGACGGAAGAAGGGCTGCGCCAGCGCCGCGGGCGGAGCGAGCATCCAGGCCAGGAGCACGATGATCGCTCCGGGACGAACTACCGAAAAATCCATGCGAGGCTCCTTCGTCTCGGACAGGTCGGAAAGACGATCCGCGGAGCACCTGGACATACAGGCGATGCTCGTCTACTGGGCGGGCCGGTGGGGCTTCGGAAACACTTCGGGAGCGGGCGTGGCGACTTCACGCGTGGTCAGGTCGACGATTGGCCTGGGATAGCTCAGATCCCTGGTACCGACCCTATAGGTCAGGTGAATCACGCGGTGGATCCTCGGGTCGTCCTTGACGGTGAACTGACTGAACTGGGGGTTGACAGAAAGCTTGTCGCCGAACTTCTGGTAAAGCGCCTTGACCTGCTCGCTGCGCTCTCTCGCCAGGGCCTTGGCCTCCTCGTATTCCTCGTCCGAGAGGGCGGTGCGGAGGTGCTGGGCGGCCTCTAGATTGACGATCCGACCCGCTCCCAGATCAACGGTTGCGAAGACGGTGATATCGTCGAAGTAGCGGTACGAAGTGACCAAGGCCAGCGGCCCGCGCACAGCGGCCAGCGGTTTCGACGTGGCTTTTTCGCTCGCTCCGGCTTTCGTTGTGTTCCCCGGCGCCCCTTCTGAAGGCTCTGTCTTCGCTTTCGGTTGCGCTGGTTTGGACTGATTTTCCGGCTCCTTGGTGGCCAGCAGCTCGACCCCGACGACGTACTCGCGGCGATCGACGTCGGGTTTGGCCGCTCCCTCGGTCTTCTTGCGGAGCTCGGCCAGACTCTCGCGGGCGATGTCAACGGCTTGCCTGGTCTGCTGCGCGGTCAGGCCCGGACGCGGGCTGGGCGTCCCCTGCGCAGCGGCCCAGGCTCCGACCCCGATCAGCCCCAGCGCAGCGGCGATCAGTGCGGACAGTCGTGGTTGGGGACTCATGCTCAGCCTCCTGGGACAGAAAGTTGCCGCCCCGCCCAGGAGAAGCCTCGGCGGGACGGACAGAAGATGCCGCCTGTCTTGCGGTCGGCTCAGGGCTCCTTGATGTCGAGATTGGCCTCCAGGACCTTGGCGATCCGGTGCTTGCTCTCCTCGAGGTGGGCCCGGGTCGTGTCGTCGAGGCTGGCGCTCCTGGTTTCCAGGACCATGCCGATCCGCCCGGCGATCTCCTTGAGATGCAGCCGAGCCAGCGCGCGGGCGTCGGCCGGGACCGACGAGCTGCCGCCGCCGATAATCACGATGTAGCTGAATATGTCACTGTAAGGATTGGAACGATCGCCAAGAACCATGCTGCTCAGCCGGCGCAGGTACTCGCGCTGGAGGTTGCGGCGCACGGTCGAAAGGGCGATCTTGGCGGCCTTCGGATCTTTCTGGTCGGGCAGCTTGTCGAGGTCCGACCAGATCCCGTCAGTCAAGGAGCGGAAGACTTCCTCGATGCGGAGCGGATCGGTCCCGGAATCGGCCTGAAGCTGCTGATTCTGGATCCGGGCCAGGGTCTCTGCGCTCAGGCAGTGCCCCAGCACGATCTTCTGGATGCCCAGGATCCGCTCGAGCACCGAGATGTCGATGCCCGGCCCGCTTCCGCTGTCGTTGCCCCAGTGCATCCACCGCTCCGCGCCCAGCCGCCGCAGCAAGGTCGGCGAGAACTGGAACGCCTGGTCGCTGAGGATGTTGTCGGCCAGGAACTTGAGGCACTCGCGCTGCTTGGCACCGGACACCGGCACGATCGGGTCGCGGGCATCCTTGTCGGCCTTGTGATCGCGAGAGACCGACTGACCGCCCACGTACTGCGAAGCCAGGGTGGCACCGTCACCGAACTGGCCGATCAGGATCCCGAACGCCCGCCGGGTCCTGGCCCACGAGTCGCCGTCCTTGACCACACGGCCGTCCAGATCCTTGAGCAGCTCGGACGCCAGGGCGATCCGATCCTTGCCGAACTGGCAGGGGTCCGCACCCAGGTCAAACCGGTTCACATAGGGATCGTCGTTGAGGAAAGCGTCCTCGTCGGTCGCGTACGCCAGGTCGTGCTCGGGAGCACGCGCGGCGATCTTCTTCAGCTCGGTCGCCTCGTCACCGTCGACCGGCTTGTAGGCGTACTCGATGGCCCAGTAATCATAGGGGCCAATGGTGGTCGAGTAGTAGTCGCCCTGCTTCTTTCCCTTGGGCGCGATGTTGATCGGGCTGTAGTCCATGACGCTGCCGACCAACCCCTTGGACCGGGTGATCGCGGTGTCGTTGAGCTGCTCCTGGGTGAGCATCGTGCTGGCCTTGAAGTTGTGCCGCAAGCCCAGCGAGTGGCCCACCTCATGCATCACGATGTGCTTGATCGCCTGGCCGATGAACTCTTCGGGCAGCTCTGGCTTGGGCTCGGGCTTCTTCGGGGCCTTGTCCTTGTCTTTCTCTTTGTCCTTTTCGGTCTTGGGCGGCTCGGGCTTGGGTACGTCGGCCAGGGCGATCGCGGCCAGGCCGAAATCGTGCCGGAAGCCCGTCTGGAACTGGCAGAAGCCCCGAGTTCCTCGCGCCAGGTTCTTGGCCAGTTGCCACTGGAGGTAGTTCTGATCGGCCGGGACGACCTCGGGGATCATCTGGCCAAAGGGCTTGTCGAGAGCTCCCACGCCGAGCAGAGCCTTGGCGGCCGGCTGGCCAAAGCCCATCTTCGATGCCAGGATGGGGCTGATCACCTCGCCGAAGGCAAGCGGGGCTGCCTGGGGCTCGCCGCCCACGGCGGTCGTGCTGCCGATCAAGAGGGCGTAGGACTGCTTCCAGTACTTGATGAAGCTGGCATCAAAGATGACGTCGCCGTCGATCATCTCGCCGGTCATGGGATTGGCACGCAGGCACGACATGGCGAAGGCCGTCTCGCTGGTGACCCAGCGGAACGTGCAATAATTTGTGTCTTCGGGATCGAAAACGTCGCG
>JAFAHT010000105.1 GCA_019237095.1 Planctomycetaceae bacterium | reverse complement strand
AGCAACCACCGGCAGCAGCTTCAGCCTCCTGGGATCTGGCACCACGACCCAGACCCTGCCCATCACCTTCGCGCAGAAAGAGCTGCGGATCCAGAAGATGCCAACCAATCTCCGTGCGTTGCAGCCTGACCGGTTCTTGCCTCCCATGACGATCAACCAGATCCAGCTTGGTCTGAACCAGATCATAAACCAGATCCAACCGACTCCGCCCAACGACAGGGTGCTGACCAACTACAACCTGGCGATGCGCAATATCGTCCACAATACCTCGCTCAGCACGGCCGACGTCCTGATGCTCAACCATATGTTCAGTACGGTGATGATCTCAACCGATACACCGAACCCCGGCCTGACGAACTTGGTATCGGGTGTGAATAAGCTTGTGAGCCAGGTCGATACGGCCAGCATCATGCCGACGTTCCTGGCCACCAACGATAACGCCTATACCCTTCAGCTCGCGCTGGTGCTCGGCCAGCAGCTCCCCGCGCCTCGAACACCCACGATCACCAAGGGCACAGGCCATCAGGTGAATAAACGTGTCGCGATCACGCCCCTTTACGCTCCGGTGTATACCGGCAGCTACGTATACGGCACGACCATCCAGATGGTGAACGTCGCCACCGGAGCCGTCATCGGCACCGCCATCGTGGGGAAGAACGGCGAGTACGCGCTGCACATCACGACGCCGCTGGCCGTCGGCAAATACCATCTGGCGGTCCGAGCCGTCGATGAAGTCGGCCACGTCGGCCACGCCAGCCGCGTCTTCGGCCTTCAGGTCGTCCCGCCCAAGAAACATGGCGCATGAACTCGGCCTGGCAGGGATCGCGGGTCGTGCTTTCAGTCTTTGCCAGTTGGTCGACTGCAGATCACAAACGTGGTGCATTTTGAGAGGTCTTTGAGCCGGGTGGCGCCGACATAGGCGCAGGCGCTACGAATACCTCCTGTGATTTCCTGGATCGTCTCCTTGACCGGGCCCTTGTATTGAATCTCGATCTCCCTGCCCTCGCAGGCTCGATAATCTCTGCGACCTCCGGAGTACTTGTCCAGCGCCTTTCGACTGGACATCCCGTAGAACGCCAGTGCGACCCGCTTGCCCTCCTTCTCGGCCCATTCCCCCTCGCACTCGTCAACCCCGGCGAGCATGCCTCCGAGCATCACGAAGTCGGCACCGGCGGCGAACGCCTTGACCACGTCGCCGGGCGAACGGCAGCCGCCATCGGCACAGACGTGACCCCGCAAGCCGTGAGCCGCATCGGCGCACTCGATGATTGCTGAAAGCTGGGGGTACCCGACGCCCGTCATCAAGCGGGTCGTGCAGACGCTGCCGGGACCAATTCCGATCTTCACGATATCGGCAGCTCCAGAAATCAAAAGCTCCTGGACCATGTCGGGCGTGGCGACATTGCCCGCCATGATGGTCAGTTGCGGGAACGTCTCCCTGATTCGCTTGACACGCTCCACGAAGTACCTGGTGTAACCGTTTGCCGCATCGACGCATATGAAACGCAGATCGACCTTCGTCTTGACCGTCCTCAGCTTTTCGAACTCTTCATCCTTGATTCCCAGGGTGAAGAACGTGCTGGCTCGATGCACGGCGTTCTTGAAGAAATCGACCAGCCGTCCCTCGGAATAGTGTTTGTGCAAGCAGGTCATCATCTCCGGACCGAGTGCCTCTGCCATGGCCATCGTTCCGACGGTGTCCATGTTGGACGCGACAATGGGGATTCCCTTCCAGGTCGCTTCACTGTTGAGAAACCTGTACTCGCGTTGCAAGACGATGCTCGCCCGGCTGGGCGCTTCAGATCGTTTGGGACGGATCAGCACGTCGTCGAAGTCAAGTTTGGGCTCGTTGTCGATTCGCATGACCGACCACTCCACTGCGGATGATGGATTCAAAGTGAACTTGGAATGTATTCTAGCAGTCAACGCGCCGGTCTTGATCCGCGTGGGACAAGATTTCAATCTTGTCCCAGAGGGGATTGACCGCTTCTGCCAGAAAAGGGAACGACGATGAAGAAACGCGAGCTCACGGCCTCCCAGGAGCAATGCCTCCGAAATCAGGTCATCTCCCCGGACCAGCCCGGTACGGTGTTACACGACTTCCACACGCTCCTTGATTACGTGGGGCCTGAAGGGGTCGAGGCGCAGGGGAAATACAACCTGCTCCCCATCAAACTGATCGGCGAGCTAGACCGGCGCTTGAGCCGCCCCCTACACCTTGAGCTTGAGCTGAAGCGACCGCAAATCCGTTCGCACCCCTATCTGCAGGGGCTGAACCTGCTCCTCCGAGCTTCCGGCCTCACCTGCATCGAGGGGACAGGCACCAAGGCCCGCCTGGTCGTGGATCCGGAGATGATGGTGCAGTGGGAACAGCTCAACCCGACGGAGCAGTACTTCAACCTGCTGGAGGCCTGGCTCCGTTTCGGCCGCTCAGAGATGGTCGGCGAGAAGAGCGGAATCTGGAATGAGCTTCTGCCCAAGTGTTTGCAGGCCTGGCAGGTCCTCCCGGAGGAAGGCCGCCGGTTCGACCTCAAGAAGCCCCAGGAAATCTATGTTTCCGGCGTCGGCCGGGAGTTCTTTCTGCTGGCCCTGATGGACCTGTTCGGGCTCGTGGAGGTCGAACGCCCGACCCGGCCAATCACTCCGTGGGGCCCGGCCGCCGTCAGGCATGTGCCCTTCGGCGACGCCATTTTCACACTCATGACGACCCGGCTGGACTCGATCTGGGGAGAAGTCATCTCGGAGTTGGAACACGATGACCAGGAGGACGAGGACGAAGAGCTCGAGGACCAGGAAGAGGGGGCATTGGAGCAGCCCAAGTTCGGGGCCTGGCAGCCGATCTTCCAGCCGTATTTCCCTTCGTGGCAGAAGAACTTGACGCTTCCGGAGCGGGAGCCCCGTGAGGGCACGTTCGTCTTCCGCGTGTCGCTGGGCAAAGTCTGGCGACTGATCGCCATGCCGGCGGATCATACGCTGGACGACCTGGTCGCGGTGATCCTCCGCTCGGTGAAGTTTGACAACGACCACCTCCACGAGTTCAGCTATCGCAACCGCCTGGGTGCGAGTGTCTCGGTTCATCACCCCGCGATGGACGAACCTCCCTACACCGACGAGGTCTCGATCGGAACACTCCCCGTCGAGCCGGGGCAAACGATGGAGCTGACCTACGACTTCGGCGACAATTGGCGCTTCACCGTCAAGCTCGAGCGGATCGAGACCCCCGACGCCAAGCTCAAGGCTCCCCGCATCCTGGAGAGCCACGGCAAGGCGCCAGAGCAGTATCAGAGCTGGGACGACTGAGCCGTGGTTCACCTTGTCTTCACCTGACTGTCCCCTCATAATAGAACTCTTTCGGATCTCCAGTCATAGTTCGGACCTTGTTCCGAAGTGTCGAACGGTCAGCGGGGTAGGGACCGAACCATGAAAGCCAAGACACGACATCGCAAGAGCTACAAGTGGCGGAAGCGGGCGGACAGCTCGCCGGTGGCCAAGGGGCGGCGCACGAAGATTCGCGGCACGCGCAATCCGAGGAAGCACAAGCATTTCGGCGGCAAAGGCTTGTAATTCCTGAGGCCGCCGCTGAGCCCGACGGCGGCAACCGCTCTGTGCCCGTCGTTGCTGGTTCAGGTCGATTGCCGGTCGACCAGCTCCTGAAATGGACCGGGTTCTGCCAGCAACTGATAATATTCACCGGACTGGACGATCTGTCCTTTCTTGACCACGTCGATGCGATCGGCGTCGATGACCGTGGTCAAACGGTGCGCGACGACCACGCGAATGATGCCTCGGAGCTCGCGGGTGATGCTCTCGGTAGGGGTTTCGAATCCGAGCGAGAGCTGCATGATTGTGGACTTCCCCGAGCCGGAGGGACCGATGATGGACTTGAAGCCGCAGAACCATCGCTGAAAACACGACGGGAATCTTTGGTACAAAGCCCCCAGAACGAATTTTCACAAATTTTTTTGCGAAAAAAGCGAAAACTCGGCACTCCATGATGGACGGTGTCGAGACTCCTCTCTATAATAATCATTGAATGAGGGCTTTCTGGTGTCATGTCAAGGTCCCATCGTGTTTCAGGATGGGGCAGGCTGATACTCCATGGGAAAGGCTTGGGATGTCTGAGTCATCGGATCGCGAACTGCTGGATCTCATCCGTCGGGGCGGCCCGTTGACGGTGGCCGAAATGGCCAGGCAGCTTGCAGTGACCGGCACGGCAGTACGAAACCGATTGTCGCGACTACTGGCTACCGGACTGGTGGAGCGTAAGTCCGAGCACGGAGCACGGGGTCGTCCCAGACACCGCTATCAGGCCAGCGTCGAGGCCCACAAGCGGCTGGGGCAGAATTACGCTGACCTGGCCCTGGCGCTCTGGGAGGAGATGATGCGCAGCGTCGCGGACCGAAAGCTGCGACGCCTGCTTTTTACCCGGATTACAAATCGTCTTGCGGATGTTTACCGTACCAGGGTTACTGGTCAGGAGTGGGAAGGACGTCTGGTTCAGCTAAGCAGTATCCTGCATGATCGCGGAGTCGAAGCGGAAGTCGCCAGGGATGAGACCAGTCTGGATCTCATCCTTCGCCAGCACTCCTGCCCTTACTATGAACTCGCAGAGACCGACCCTGCCATCTGCGCTCTCGAGCGCAAGATGTTCGAGAAGGTCCTCGGCCGCGGTTTACGGCTCAGTCAGTGCCGGCTCGATGGAGATCGTTCGTGCGACTTTCAGGCCAAGCCGGCGCCCGTCCTTGCAGCGGAACCGAGTTATGCCGGTCAGGTACGATGATCGTGATTCGGACGACGGGCCCAACCCTCTTGGCCGGTGGCGGCAGGGTCGGGACGGTGAATACTGGTCTTCGATTTTGCGCTCAACTAGCAACTCCAGGCATGGCGGAATCACCCTTTAAAAAGCGACGGGCGGATAACGTCGAGGCATTCGGCGGCCAACTGCAGAAGGTGTGGTTCAACGACGTGGATCTGAACAGGGTAAATGACTGATGACCAAGGAACTTCGCATCGAAAACCTGCGTGTGGCCATCGGAGGCAAGGAAATCCTGCGGGGCGTGAACTTGACGATCCGCCAGGGAGAAGTTCATGCACTCATGGGTCCCAACGGTTCGGGCAAAAGCACGCTGAGCTACGCGATCATGGGCCATCCCAATTATGAAGTGCTCGACGGCTCCGTCACGCTCGACGGCCGGGACATCCTGACCATGGAACCGGACGAACGAGCTAAAGCGGGTCTTTTCCTGGCGTTTCAGTATCCGACCGCCATCCCCGGCGTGACCGTCGCCAACTTTCTTCGCCACGCGGTCACGAACGTGCGCAATCCCGAGCGCAAGGAGGGCGAGGACCTGATTCCGATGCGCGACTTTCGCAAGGAACTCCACCAGCAGATGGACGAGCTTGGGATGGACCACGATTTCGCCCGCCGATACCTCAACGAGGGTTTCTCCGGGGGCGAGAAGAAGCGCGCCGAGATCCTCCAGCTCTCCATGCTTCGCCCGGCCTTCGCCATCCTCGACGAGACCGACAGCGGCCTGGACATCGACGCCGTGCGGATCGTTTCCGAGGGGGTCAACCGGATTGCGGCCAAGAATTCGACCGGCGTCCTGGTCATCACTCACTACGAGCGGATCCTGACCTACATCAAGCCCCAGTTCGTGCACATCCTCTTCGGCGGCCAGATCGTCGAGAACGGCGGACCGGAGCTGGTCAAGCAGCTCGAGAAGGACGGCTACGACTGGGTGCGCGAGCGGTACCCGGAGGCCGCACAGACCGAGGAGGCCCTGGAACTAGCGGCCAAACAGCAACACGTCCAGGCCGGGGTCCGCCAGCCTTCTGAACTGCGGGCCACGCCGCCACCCGCTACCAGCCCGTCCCGACCAATCGCCAGCACGACGCAAACTTAACGAGACAAGAAGGACCAACATAATGGCAACCGATCTGAACCTTCAAGTGGCAGGCATCAAGGACGATTACAAGTACGGATTTCGTGACTCTGACGACCACTACGCCTTCAAGAGCGGTAAAGGGCTCTCACGCGCGGTTGTCAACCAGATCTCCGAGATGAAGAACGAGCCTGCCTGGATGCGCGAATTCCGGCTCAAGGCGCTGGAGGCTTTCCGCCAGAAGCCGACACCAACGTGGGGTGGAGAGCTCTCGGAGCTGAACTTCGATGACATTCACTATTACATGAAAGCGGCCGACCGTCAGGGCAAGTCCTGGGACGACGTTCCGGCCGAGATCAAGAACACGTTCGACAAGCTGGGCATCCCCGAGGCCGAGCGCAAGTTCCTGGCCGGCGTCGGCGCGCAGTACGAGTCGGAAGTGGTCTATCACAGCCTGCGCGAGGACCTTCAGAAGAAGGGGGTCATCTTCGTCGATACAGATACGGCGCTTCGTGAGCATCCCGACTTGGTCAAGCAGTACATCGGTACCATCATCCCCATCCAGGACAACAAGTTCGCCGCTCTCAACTCGGCTGTTTGGAGCGGGGGATCGTTCGTCTATGTGCCC